>CALJKZ010000293.1 GCA_937983085.1 uncultured Gemmatimonadales bacterium | reverse complement strand
GGCCTTCGCCGAAGAGGTTCGCCAGCTCGTCGTGGACGATCTTGACGATCTGCTGCCCGGGAGAGACGGCCTTGAGGACCTGCTCACCGAGGGCCCGCTCCTGCACGCGACCGAGGAAGTCGCGGGTGACCTTGAAGTTGACGTCGGCCTCGAGGAGCACGCGCCGAACCTCCCGGAGCCCCTCCTTGATCATGGGCTCGGTGAGGACACCCCGCTGACGCAGCTTCTTCAGCGCCGCGTCGAGTTTGTTACCAAGCTCTTCGAACATCTTCGGCTATCTCCCGACCGCCCTGCACCGTGACCGCCGACGACGCGGCGGATATGAGCCTCGAAAGCTAACGAGGGCTCCTGCCCGCTCAAGAAAGGGCAGGCCCCGTCGTGGGGTCGCGACCCGCTTCAAAGCGGTGGCATCAAAGGTCTGGCATCAACTTTGCCACACAAAGTACATTGTACCGGGCGACCGGATCGACCCCCAGGAGACAGTGAATGAGCGCGCTCACCGAGTTCCTCTTTCCCGCGCCGGCCGAGCGGCGTTTCGGGGCCATCCTCACATGGTGGGAGAAGCGCCGACTGGGCTTCAACCTCGCCATCGTGGGAGCCGGGGCCTTCACCTACGCCTACGGGACCTTGATCACGTTGCTTCCGCCCTTGAGCGAGGGGGTGGAGTACCCGCCACTCGAAGGTCCACTCACCGTCCTCGTCGTCGCCAACATCGTCTATCTGCTGGGGCCGGCGGCCGAGGCGATGTCCCGTCGGGTCCTCGGCGCCGACGGACCGGCGACGGGCCCCGCGCTGTTTCGCGGCATGCTGACCCTGGGCGTCGGAGCAGCTCTCCTTCCGTCCCTGGTCATGACCTTCATCTGGGTGGCCCGACTCGTGGCGTGGGTCCTGACGTCGGTATGAACGACCTCACGCCCTTCGATCTGCCGGAGGGCCGTACGCGGTCCCTCGTGGACTTCCTCTATCCCACGCCCGCCAAACGGGACACGCTGTCCATCCTCAAGTGGTGGGAGGGACGTCGGCTACCCTACAACCTGTTCGTGGGCGGTGCCGGGGCCTTGGCCACGGTTGCGTTCCTGGTCTTCGCGGCGATCCCGCCCCTCGGCGCGGTTCCCGGCCTCCAGGTCCTGATTCCCATCGCGATCTTCGGCGTCATGGCCAACGTCTGCTACACCTTCGGATCCGTCATCGAGATCCTCACGCTCAAGATCTGGGGCCGGGACGTCCTGCCCGTGGGTCCGGCGCTCTACAGGATGGGCCTCACCTTCTCCGTGGGCCTCGCCCTCTTGCCGGCGCTCCTCATCCTGGTGATCTGGGTAGGCCGAATCGTCGCAGCCATCGTCTGACGGCGCGCATCGGCGATCCCACGAGGCCTCGCCACGACGCGGCGGTCGGCCGGGACGGGTCCCGACCGGCGGTCCCGCTCAGCCCACCGGGATGATCTGACTCCGCTTCGTCCCCACCGAGACCCATCGCACCGGCGCGTCGGTGAGCTCCTCGATGCGATCGAGGTAGGCGCGGGCCTTCGGGGGCAGGTCCTCGAGCTTCCGAACGTCGTTGGTGGGAGCCTTCCACCCCGGCATCGTCTCGTAGACGGGCTCGACCTTGTCGAGCGCCCAGGTGTCCGCCGGGAAGTATTCGGTGACACTTCCGTCGGGGAGCCGGTAGGCCGTGGCGATCTGGAGCTCGTCGAGGGTGTCGAGGACGTCGAGCTTGGTCACGGCCACGCCGGTGAGCCCGTTCACCTGGGACGCGAGGCGCGTGAGCACCGAGTCGAACCAACCGCACCGACGGGGGCGGCCTGTGGTGGCGCCGAACTCTCCTCCCAGGGTGCGCACGTGCTCGTCCATCTCCGGCTCGAAGGCCGAGGGGAGCGGCCCCTCGCCCACGCGGGTGGTGTACGCCTTCACGACACCGATGACGTCGGTGATCTGCGTCGGTCCGATTCCGGTCCCGGTGGCGGCGCCGCCGGCGGTGGTGTTGGACGACGTGACGAAGGGGTAGGTCCCGTGATCGAGGTCCAGCGCCGTACCTTGAGCGCCCTCGAGAAGCACGCTCCGACCCTCCTTGAGGGCCGCGCTGATCTCCGGTCCCACCTCGGTGGCCAGAGCCAGCAGGCGGTCCCCCAGGGCCAACGCCTCGTCCATGGCGCGATGGAGGTCTTCGGCGCCCTCGCCCAGCTCGGTGAGTCGCCGGGCCGTGCGCTCCTGGGCGGCTCCGATCCGCTCCATGAGACGGTCCCGGTTGCCGAGATCGGCGACCCTTACGCCCCGACGACCGGCCTTGTCCTCGTAGGCCGGTCCGATTCCGCGCCCGGTGGTGCCGATCTTCACCTCGGCGGAGCGCTCCACCGCCCTGTCGAGGTAGCGATGGTACGGCATGAGGAGCTGGGCACGACTGCTGACACCGACCCGACCTTCCAGGTCGACGCCCCGAGCCGCGAGAGCGTCGTACTCCTCGAAGAACTGCTGCACGTCGAGGACGACGCCGTTACCGAGGAGACAACGACGACCCTCGTGCAGGATGCCGGAAGGGATCTGGTGGAGGATGAACTCGTCGTCCCCCACGTGGACGGTGTGACCCGCGTTGGCGCCGCCCTGGTACCGGGCGACGATGTCGACGTTCTCGGCGAGCACGTCGACGATCTTTCCCTTCCCCTCATCGCCCCACTGACAGCCGACGATGACGGTGCATGATCCCTGATGCGCCATGGTTGCCTCAATAGGAAACGGGCCCACCCCCGGCGGGGGATGGGCCCGTGACTGGTGTATCCTTCAGGAAAAGCTAATCCCGGTCCGGGACGTGTCAATCAGATGGAGACCCCCTCCCACATGACGTCGAAGAGGTCGCGGGTCTCCCGGAGCGCCTCGCGGCCGGCCGGCTCCACCCGGAAGTACTTGCGAGCACGTCCGCCGCGCTGAGGCGACGCCTCACCCAGCCGGTGGCTGGCGAAGCCTTTCCTCTCCAGTCGGTCCAAGGTCGTGTAGACCGCGCCATACGACACGTCCCGCCCGGTGCGGTCCTCCAGCTCCTGCCGTACCGCCATGCCGTACGCCTCGTCTCCGAGACGGAGGACGGCGAGGAGCACCAGCTGCTCGAATTCACCCATGGATCATTCCGTCCGGAGGGCCACGCTGGGATGGATGCGAAGCGCCCGCACCGCCGGAAGCGCCGATGCGACGACGGCCACTCCGACAAGGACGACGCATCCCCCCACCAACGACAGCGGATCGACGGGCGCCACACCGTAGACCAGGGTCTCGGCCGTCGACTTCGTCGCCCAGACGCCCACCAACCCGAGACCCACGCCCCA
>CALJKZ010000292.1 GCA_937983085.1 uncultured Gemmatimonadales bacterium | reverse complement strand
TTTCCCTCCGTGCCACGCACCTCCACCAAGCCCTCGTCCTCGAGTTGCTGGAGCACGGGACACAGCGTCCCGGCGCTGGCCTTGTACATGCCACCGGACCGCTCCTCGAGCCGCTTCATGAGTTCATACCCATGAGCGGGCTCCTCCTCGATGAGGGAAAGGAGGGCCAAGCGAACCTCACCCTGTCGGAAGAAGCGCCGGCGGGGACCCCGGCCCTTCCGCTTGGAGCGGCCCCGCGGACCCATGCCGATGTCCCAGTCGAAAATCCAATCGAAATCCATGAACGGTCCCTTGCCGCAGTACGCTCGGGCTCTCATCAATGCAAACTCCGGAATAGATGGGTCGTTCGACCCTTAGCACAATACATCGTATATTATATCGTACGATATATCTTATGTAAAGATTCGGACCGCGCAGGAGCTGACGAGCGCGCCTACCGCCGCTTCAGCTCCTCCAACTCCTCGAGGGTTCGCGGCCAGTCATCCCCAAGCAACCTGGACATCCCGCGATCGGCGAGGAGCTTCCCACCGGTCTGGCAGGTGGGGCAGTAGTTGGTCTCCCGATCCGCGTACTTGATGCGCTGGATGGGGGTGGTGCACACAGGACAGGGCTCCCCGTACTTGCCGTGGGCAGCCAGCCCCGGGTGGTCCGCAGTCTTCCGCCCGGGAACGTCGTCGCCCACCTCCGTCCGAAGGCGTTCGGTCCACTCCGAAAGCGACCTGCGTGCTACCGCGTAGAGCCGCTCGACCTCTTCGTCATCGAGGTTCTGCGTCCGCTGGAGGGGCGAGAGACCGGCAAAGAGGAGGATCTCATCGGAATGGGCGTTCCCTATGCCACTGAAGACCCGCGGATCCGTAAGCGCTCGCTTAAGTGTCTTGTTATCCCGCCTTAGCCGGTTACAAAAATCCTGGTAGCTGGCATCCAGGACTTCGAGCCCCCCGGGGTCGAGTTCGGCCAGCGCAGCCTCTCCCGACACCACGTGGAGCGAAGCTCTCTTCTTCGTCGATTGCTCGGTGAGCAGGAGGGTGCCACGGGAAAAGTCGAAGGCGCCGTGGGCCCGCTTCTTCGGCACCGCCGCACCAGGCTTCGTCCACTTGAAGCGGCCGGTGACCATCAGGTGGAACACCAGGAAGAGATCTCCCTCCATCCGCCACACGACCCGCTTTCCCAGGCGGCTCAGCTCCTCAACCCGTCGGTCCTCGGCTGCTGACAGCGGTGGGTCCCAGGTCCGGAGCAGCGACGGAGAGCGAATGCGGATTCCCTGGAGCGTTTCACCGAGGATCGTCCGCTCCAACCCTTCCAGATAGGCGGTGATCTCGGGAAGCTCGGGCACGGCGCCGTCGGGTCAGCGAAGAGGGAGTACGTCCCGGGTCACCACATCCCAATAGCTGTCGAAGCTCCCGGCGGCCAGCGCCCCGACGGGCTGGATCGACTGGGTGGCGTAGTACCCGCGAATGGCGGACGGGTGGAGGCGGCCGAAGTTGGTGAAGGAGCTCCGGATGACCATGGCGTCGGCGGCGGTGGGCAGGCTTCGGAGGTTCTCGACCCAGGAGTCGAAGGTCCGGTTCTGCCACAGGTAGTACTCCACGTTGGAGGCGTAGAAGGCGTGCAATTCCTCACCCATCTCGGTCAGCACAGCGCCGATCTCGCGGAGAGCGTGCGCCCCGGAGAGGTCGCCCACGACCGGGATGATGCGATTGGCCAGTTGAAGCTCACGAACCACGTCGTACCGCTCCGCCGAGGCCAGATACGAAGCGCGGTCCCCGTCGGCGTCGGTCTCGAGTACCAGTTGGCGATAGGTGGGATAGTACGGCCGCGGCGCGCGGCCGAAGGACGTGAAGCGCAGCGAGGGGCCCGCAACACTGAACGTTCGGTGGAACCGCTCGATGGTATCGAAGTCGTCGTCGGTCAGGGGAACGCCGTATCCCCCTACGAGGTCGCGAATGCGGTCCCGGAGTTCGGCTGGTTTCTCGCCCCCCCCTGTCGCGCCCTCGGATTCCCGAGCCGCGACCCCACCGGCGGCCCGTCGCAGTGCCCGCGCCTCCGTCCAGGCCGAATCGACGTAGGCCATGACAGCCTCCGCCGAGGCGTCTCTCCATTCGCCCGGGGTCGCGGGAGGCGTGACGCCGTGGAGCTGTGACAGGAACTCGACACGAGTGGGAGCGATCTCCACCAGCGCCTTGAGAAGAAGATGGTGGAGCATGTTGTCGCGCCGAACGTCGATGATGAAGACGATGGACGGCCGGAGTTCCGCGACGTAGGAAAAGTTCTGATCGGGCCCCACCCCGATGTACGCTCCGCGGGACAGTCCGCGCCTCGCCAGAGCATCCATGACATTGAGGTACCCGCTCTCGTTGGAGATCAGGTTGTCGGTGTCGAAGTAGCGACCCGGCTCGGATATCCGATGGATGAGCGCGGCGAAGGTCGACGCATCGATGGTCTCCTGCGCCGACAGGACCGCGGCGCGAGGAGGCCCGAACTCGCAGCCGAAGAGGACGAGGGCCACACCGACGATCCCCGTCACGGCGCACCAGCGCGACCGTGCCGCCCGCTTGCCGGCGACCCTGCGCTTCGCCCTCGCCCCCCGCTTGTCGCTCCCTCGCACCTTCACCTCCGTGGATCGCTGCCTGCCGTGCTGTCCCCGCACCACGCAATCGGCCCTCCCAAGGCCCCGGCCGCAAGCACGACCCTACCTTGCGAACCCGACCTCCTCCACAGAAGGTTGGCCGCAGCATTCGGCTCCCCGCCCCCGCCAACAGGATCTCCCCCCTATGCGTCACCTCGCCGCCGCCGCGTCCCTTCTCGTTCTTCTGGGACCGGCCCTGGCAGCCCAGGATCTCGAGCGTCCAGACGGCTGGCAGGTCCGCTTCGACAATCCAGGTGCCTCCGAAACCGACCTCGAGATGTTCGTCGAGATGCCACCTGGCTGGCACGTCACGACGGGTCCCGCAGGCATCTTCTGGTCTCCGGAGAACACGGCGTCGGGTGACTTCCGTGCGGAGATGGAGGTTTTCCTCTTCGACCCGCAGGGGCGACGAGAGGCCTTCGGAATGTTCGTGGGAGGGGAGGGGCTTCAGGGAGATGCCCTGGAGTACACGTACTTCCTACTGCGGGACGGGGGGCAGTACATCATCAAGCGCCGCGAGGGGGGTGAAGCACCCACGGTGAGACCCTGGACGGAGCATGAGGCCATCGTCGGGTACGCCGATCGGGGCGATGCCTCCACGGCCAAGAACATCCTCGCCATCGAAGCCGACGGGGACACCGTGCGCTTCTTCGCCAACGACGCCGAGGTGGCGAGTCTATCGCGGAGGG
>CALJKZ010000291.1 GCA_937983085.1 uncultured Gemmatimonadales bacterium | reverse complement strand
CGTCGGAGCTCGGCCACGTCGAGCTCACGGTAGACGACGCCCCCGATGAAGATGGCCGCCACCACGGCCAGGCCCGCTCCTTCGGTCGCCGTGACCCAGCCGCTGAAGATCCCTCCAAGGATGATGACCGGCAGCACCAGGGCCCAGCCTGCCTCCTTGAACGTCTCCCAGACCCGCTGGAGTCGGAACGCCTCCTCCCGCGGAAAGTCATGCTTCCGGGCCAGGAGGTAGGCGACGAACATCATGAGTCCTCCGCCCAGGACGCCTGGAATGATCCCCGCGACGAAGAGCTCGACGATGGAGGACCCCGACATCACGCCATAGATGATCATGGGGATGGACGGCGGGATGATGACCGCCAGCGTGGCCGACGACGACGTGACGGCAGCGGCGAAGGCTTTCGAGTACCCCTTCTTCTTCATCGCCGGGATGAGGATGGAGCCCAACGCCGCGACATCGGCCACGGCCGATCCGCTGATCTCGGCGAAGAAGAGAGACGCGCTGATGGTGACCATCGACAGGCCACCGCGGATGAACCCCACGCACGCGGAAGCGAACGCGATGAGGCGCCGGCTGATGCCCGACGCATTCATGATGGCGCCGGCCAGAATGAAGAGCGGGATGGCGATGAGAGGAAAGGACGTGGCCCCGTCGAACATCACGAGGGCGGCGTTGGGAATGGAGCCCACCCCCCCCGGACCCGCGATCATCGCCGTCAGAGCCACGAAGCCCAGCGCAATGGCGATGGGAACGCCGAAGACGACGAGTACCAGGAGCAGGAGGCCGATGCTCAGGAGGCTCATGGTGCGCTTCCACCTTCGTACGGCGGCTCACCAATGCCCGAGTGGAGCGCGCCCGAACCTCCGCCTTCCTCCGGCACCGGTTCGCGCAGGGCGTCGGGAATGGATAGGACCTCGGCCAGGATGAAGAGCGCACCCCCGATGGGGATCACCGACTGGGCCACCCACATGGGGACCGAAGGCAGGGAGACCAGCGACGTCCCCCCCAATACGGCGAGGACGCGAACCCCGGCCCAGGTGAGAACCCCGAAGAAGGCGAGGGTACACGCTTCACCGGCCAGGACCGTCACCTTCCTCGCCGTCCCCCGCATCTTGTCCACCAGCGTGGGCATCCCGATGTGGGCCCTGTGGAGGGCGGCGAGGGCAGCGCCGTAATAGGTGAGCCACGCCAGTAGGATGGATGCGACCTCGTCGTACCAGACCAGCGAGGCACCCGCCTTCCGGAAGCCCACTCCCACGACGACGACGAGGGCCAGGGAAGCCATGAGGACGAGGACGACGACTTCCAGGACCGTCCTGAGCGTCCGCCGGAGTCTGGACTCGGAGGCGTCCATCGCGGGGCCGTCCTCGTCCGGCGATCCCGTCACGTGCTACCGACCGCCTGAGGCCCGGGCACGTTCCACCAGATCCCCGGCGCCCGATACCTCGGTCACGAACTCCTCGTACAGCGGGGCCGCGGCGTCCAGGAACGGCTGGGGGTCGGGATCGTTGATCTCCACGCCCTCGGTCCGGATCTGCTCCAGGAGTTCGGCATCGAGACGGCTCGCCGTCTCGTATACGTAGGCCTGGGTCGCCCGTGCCTCCTCCTCGAGGACGGCCCGCACATCGCCGGGAAGTCCATCCCAACGGGTCGGCGACGTGACCACGTAGGCCGGCGTGTAGACGTGCCCGGTGAGGGACAAGTAGTCCTGCACCTCGTAGAGCTTGGATCCCCAGATCTGGGCGAGCGGGTTCTCCTGCCCGTCGATGACCCCGGTCTGCAGGGCAATGAACACCTCGGACAGGGCCATCGGTGTGGGATTCGCACCGAGCGCCTGGAAGAGCCTGAGGCGCCAGACGCCGCTGGGCGTTCGGAGCTTCACACCGTCGAGGTCGGCCGGCGTCCGTATGGGCTGGCGGTTGTTCGTTACGTGCCGAAATCCGTTCTCCCACACCGCGATGATGCGGTAGCCGGCCTCCTCGGCTCGCGGGACCAAGTGGGGCCAGACCACCTCTTCTTCGATGACGCCCATATGGTCGCGGTCGTTCACCAGGTACGGCATCTCGAAGAGGCCGAAGGCGTCGACCTGGGATGACATGATGGTCGAGGGGAGCGCGAAGTCCACGGTACCCAGCTTGATCTTCTGGAGCAGCAGTTCGTCTCCTCCCAGCTGGCTCGAGCCATACGTGACCACCTCCCAACCCTCGGGGAGTCGGGCGTTGGCCCGCCGGGCGAACTCGTCGGCGGAGAGGGCGAAGAGGGATCCGGGCTCACCCACGTGTCCGAATTTCAGCTCCCGAGGCGTGGTGGCGTCGGGGGTGCATGCCGCCAGCGTCAGCACGCCGGCGAGGCACGTCAGTCTGGAAAAGGTCATTCTCTTTTTCGTCTCCATTCGATCAGCGCGGCTCGGCTAAGAGCACAGCACGTCCAGCGCGGCGCCCACACCGCCCGGGGTGTGAGGGATTCCCGCCAGGCGCAGCCCCATCTCCACACCCGCCAACGTCCCTGCCAGGGTGAGGGCATTGAGGTCACCCAGATGCCCGATGCGGAAGACCTTCCCCTTCACCGCCCCCAGGCCCGTGCCCAGGGACATGGCGAAGCGCTCCAGAATCACCTGGCGCAGGGCGTCGGCGTCGTGGTCGTCGGGCACCAGGACCGCTGTGGCGGCATGGCTCGACTCCGATGGATCGGCCGCGAAATTCTCCAAACCCCAGGCATCAACCGCGGCCCGGGTGGCCCGGGCGAGGAGGGCATGGCGGCCGAAGACCTGGACCAACCCCTCCTCGGCCAGCATGGCGAGTGCCTCCTCCAGGCCGTAGAGAAGGTGGGTCGCGGGGGTGTAGGGAAAGACCCCCTCGGCGTTGGCTTCGACGTGGTCCGACCACTTCCAGTACGATACGGGTAGGTCGGCCCCGCGACTCGCTTCCATCGCCCGGGGACTCACGGCCACCATGGCGAGACCAGGCGGAAGCATGAGGCCCTTCTGGGATCCGGTGAGGGTCACGTCCAGGCCCCACTCGTCGTGCCGCAGATCGGTGGCGGCAAGGGAAGACACGGCGTCGACGAGTAGCAGCGCCTCGTGACCCGACGCCTGCATGGCCCGGCCGATGGCCTCGACATCGGTGGTCACCCCCGTGGAGGTTTCGTTGTGGACGACGAGGACGGCCTTGATACCGTCGTCGGCGTCGAGGTCTTCGATCACGGCGTCGGCCGTGAGTCCGCGCCGTGGATCCCACGTTTCGACGCAGACATCCAGGCCGAAGCGTTCGGCTGTATCGGCCCACTTGCCTGCGAAGAACCCCTGCTGGAAGGACAGGACCCGATCGCCCTCGTCCAGGACGTTGGCCAGCGTCGCCTCCCACGCGCCACTCCCCGACGCCGGATAGACGATCACGGTGTGCTCCGTCCTGAAGACCTCCGCGAGCCCATCGAGGAGCCGGTGGGTCAATTCCTTGAACTCGGGCCCTCGGTGGTCGATGGTCGGCTTCGACATGGCGCGAAGAACGCGCTCGGGCGTGTTCGTCGGGCCCGGTAGTTGAAGGAAGTGCCGACCGCTCTTGTAGCTCAAGGTGATGCCCCTTCGGATGCGATGCGCGGCGTCTCGGGATAGGTTGCCGCCGAATCGGAAGGGCCAACATACACGGTCCGGTCACCCTCCACACCAT
>CALJKZ010000290.1 GCA_937983085.1 uncultured Gemmatimonadales bacterium | reverse complement strand
CCTCCTCGGAGTCGTCCCGCGTCGGGTCGGGCACCTCGGCCGTCGCATCGTCGAGGTCGACGCGGATCCACTCCGCCTGTTCCCGGCGAAGAGCGATGAGGGCACCGCGAATCCGGTAGGCGATGGGGTCTCCACCGGCGGACCGGAAGGCGGCCTCGATGACCGTACCCCGCACCACGCCGAGATCCAGGAGCCGGCGGCGCTGGGCGCCCTTGCACCGCGGCGAAATGCCGACGACGCGGGCGGACTGTCCGGGTTCGAGGTCGACCAGGGTCGAGACCGGCGCGTCGGCGCGCTCACCCTCCGCCAGGAGCCGCACCGTGACGTTACCCGCCACCACGAGGTCCAACGCTCGCTCACGGCCGAGAGCTCGGATGGTGACGGCGTTGCCGTCCCGACGTACGACCTCGAGGCGGGCACCCACGTCGAGGCCATCCTCCAGCAACGCGTCGTAGATGACCCGCGGCTCGTCCTCGAGGTGGACCACCTCCACCGTCCGGCCCACCTCCACGCCTGAGAGCGTGGTGCGTTCGACCTTGGGAAGCTCCCCACCCGAGGTGGGAATGGGATCGCCGTGGGGATCCCACGCCGGGTGCCCGAGGCGGGCGGCGAGCTCGTCGGTCTGCTCCGTCGAAAGCGTGTGCTCCATGCGCTCGGCCCGGTCGTGCCACTCCCCGGCCGGCACGCCGGTACGATCGGCGAGGTACCGCTCCCACAGCCTGTGGGTGCGGACGAGTTGGAGGGCCGACGAGCGACCCTCATCCGTGAGCTTCGGGCCCGTCTCCGTGGTGCGGGTGAGCTCGGCCTCGGCGAGTTGCCTGAAGAGGTCCGCGGCCCGGCCCCGGGAGATCTCCAACCGCCCGGCCAGGCTCTCCAGCGTGCACGGCCGCCCCACGCTCTCGCACGTGTAGACGTGCTTGAGGGCGTCCTCGAGGAGGACGCGCTCGCTCAGGTGGGAGAGCTGACTGAGGCGCGCGATGATACCCCGGCGCGGCCAGAGCAGCAGGGCTGCCAGGGCCGAGACGGCGGTGAAGACGACGAGGGCGACTGCGGGATCGATCATGGGGGACGCGGTTGAGCGACGCAGGCGTGCGTCGCGATCCGGTGAGTAGATTTAGGCAAGCCTAAAACTGAAGCTCGACCCTATGATGTGTCAACCGTCTTCCGCTGGGCATCCTCCTCTCGGGCCCATCCTTTCTGCGCCTATTTGGCCTGGCGTCCGCCCTTCTGAAGAAGAAGAACGTTCGGCACGGTCACGAACTCGCGCTCCGTCTC
This sequence comes from uncultured Gemmatimonadales bacterium, assembly GCA_937983085.1. Classification (GTDB taxonomy): domain Bacteria; phylum Gemmatimonadota; class Gemmatimonadetes; order Longimicrobiales; family Gaopeijiaceae; genus UBA2589. The sequence goes on along the minus strand of CALJKZ010000290.1, from coordinate 2,150 downwards.
GAGGAGCAGTTGTGTCGGTGTGATGGACACCAGGGTGCCGCGTACGCCGTCCACCTCCAGCTCCTGTCCCACGGTGAGTAGCTGACGGGCATAGAAGCCCGCCAGGACCGATCCCATTACCTCTCGCGATCCGAGGCCCAGAGCCAAGCCGAACCCGAGGGCCAATCCCGCCAGAATCGCCCCAGCCGCAAGCTGGATCATCCGCGTGTCCACTTCGAGCTGAGCCACGGCCATGGTCGCCAGGACGAAGAAGATGAAGCCCGACGTGAAGGATCCCATGGCGCCGGCGAACTGAACGCCGGAGTCGCGTGCGAGCCCCCGAACCGCTCGTCCGGCAAACTGGGCCATGGAGGCACCGATCATCACGATGAGAATGGCCGCCGCGACATTGGGGACATACTCAACGGCGACCGCGATCGCCTCTGATATCGCGACGAGTCCCAAGACGTCGGCCGCAGCCCGGGCGAACAGGAAGAGCACCACATAGAAGACGATTCTCGGTACGACATCGTCGATGGGGGTCCGGACCCCGACGCGCAAAAGCGCCTGGTCGATGCCAGAACGCGCGAGCAGCTTGTCGAACTTGAGCCTGGTCAGGGCTGCTCGCGTCATGCGCTCGACCGTCCACGCGACGATGAGGCCGACGATGATGAGAATCAGCATCACGACTAGACGTGGCGCCCAGGCGAAGGCATCGGCAACCAACTGATCGAACAGGGCCCTGAGTTGATCGCTCATTTTTCATCTCCTTCGAGGGTGTCGGGGTCCAGGCCGGTCAATGAGAAGAAGCCGGCGAACATCTGAAGCACGGCCGCGGTGACCATCCACCCAGCGGCTGACGCGATGTGCCCTCCGAGGGCGCCGACCCTCACGCGCTCCATAACTTCGTCGGAGAACCGGGCATCCGCGTCGGGGATCAAGGCTGCCAGCTCGGCAACGGGCTCGTCGTCGCCCGTGCGCTCATCTGTCCTCATGGCGCGAGATCGCCAAGCGACCCGGCATAGAGTCTGCGGAACTCCTGACGGGCACGACTCAGCCTCATCTTCGCGGCTGGCACGCTGATGTTCAGCTGCTCCGCGATCTCCGGGTAGCTCATGCCGTCCAGGTCGCGGAGCACGAGGGGTACGCGAATCGCATCGGGGAGAGCGTCCAGAGCCATCCTCACGCGGGCGGCGGTGTCGGCGGCGACACGATCTCTTCCCTCTCCCTGACTCGGCGTCGTTCTAGGTAGTTCAAACAGTGGTTGGCCTTGACTCGCCACAGCCAGGTACGGAACAGTGCCTGTTGCTCGAATCTGCCAATGGCCCTGTACGCCCTCATCAGCACTTCCTGGGCCAGGTCCCAACTGTCTTCCTCCGACCCCGACAGGTAACGGCAGTTCGCGCGGACCCGGGCCTCATAGCGCCGCACCAGTTCTTCGAATGCCCGCGTGTCGCCCTCCCGGGCCGATCCACACTGCTGCACCAACTGTTCGTCGCTCAGGTCGAGTAGTGCGTCCGGCTGTGAAGCCTTAAACCGGCGAGACAAGGATTTGGTCACAAAGAGTGCCTCGCCAGACATCTGGGCGGTGGGGGATGGCGGCGCTCGGAGCATCATAGGGACTCTCCTCCGACATCGCTGCTCAGGACTAGTGAACGGGGCGTGTTACGGATTCGCGACTGGCCGGTTCAATGGCGTGAACGAGCACTGAGAATCACGCCCTAGAACCGAGGCCAGAAGGATGAAGCACCGAACCGCAGGCCTACTCCTGACGTTTCTCGCTCTCTCCGCCGGCTTCACCGGAGTGGCCGGCCAGGGATTGACCGCCCGCGTCGCTCCTCTGGCTACCGCCATGAGGTGGAGCCCGGAGACGGGCCTGGAAAACGCATCCTTCTTCGGCGGCGCGGCGACGCTCGGCTTTGGTCGGTACGTCTCACTCCAAAGCTCATACCGAACAGCAGCGGGATTCGCCACATCCTTCGGGGACTCGGGATACTCCGGGACCGACAACTCCCTCGACGCCTCCATCTTCGCTACCGATGTCCAGCTTCGCCTGGGGTCTGGTCGGATCGCGCCTGTGCTGCTGGGCGGCGGCGGCATCGTCCACCTGCAACCCGACGGCAGGGAGTCGGTGCGACAGATCATGGCGAATTACGGCGCGGGAGTGGACG
>CALJKZ010000289.1 GCA_937983085.1 uncultured Gemmatimonadales bacterium | reverse complement strand
CATCGGCCGTGAGGCCGGCTGCGCTCATCGCGTCGGCGATCGGCCCGCGGGCGTGGGTGAGCCAGGCGAGGAAGAGGTGTTCGGTTCCGATGAAGTCGGACGACAGGGCGGCCGCTTGTTCGGCGGCCGCGGAGCGCAGGGCATCGAGTGACGGCACGGATTCAGTCGAGTGGGGTGGCTTCGTCGATCAGCATGATGGGGATGTCGTCCTCCACGGCATACGCCAGGCGGCAGGCGTGGCAGACGAGCTGCTCGGCCGGGTCGATCCGGTGTTCCAGGTCGCCCTTGCACTGGGGGCAGACCAGCAGCTCGAGCAGCTCGGGTGGCACGGGCACTCAGGACACCTCGACGTCATCGGGGAGCGGAAAGCCGAACCGGGCGAGCGCGCCGCGGCTCTTGCGCCAGCGGGGCAGCACCTTGACCCACGTCTCGAGGTACACCGGCTGGCCGAGGAGCGCCTCGAGTCGCTCGCGGGCATGGGATCCGATCCGCTTGAGCATGACCCCGCCCTTGCCGATGACGATGCCCTTCTGCGAGTCGCGCTCGACGAACAGGGTCGCCCGAATGTACACGGGCGTGCGGTCCTCGCGGAACTCGTCGACCTCGGCGGTGACGGCGTAGGGGAGTTCGTCGCCGAGCAGGCCGAAGGCGGCCTCCCGTAGGTACTCGCCGACGAAGAACCGGAGCGGCTGGGTACCGATATCCTCGGGGTCGTGACGGAAGGGGCCCTCGGGGAGGAGCGGCGCGATCCGCGAAAGCAGTCCGTCGATCGAGCCACGGTCGCCGACGGCGGTGACCACCGCCCCGCTGTCGGCAAGCCGCTGCCGGGCGGTGGCGTCGAGGAGGTCGGCCTTGGTGCGCACCACCAGCACGGTGCCGCGGATCGGCGGTGCGTCGGGGACCAGGGTGGCGAGCTCGGGCGGCTCGCCCTCGGTGGCGGGATGGAGGTGCAGCACCACGTCGGCGGCGGCGAGCCCCTCGAGGGCGAGGTGGCGCATGGCGCGCTGCAGCGGATAGGCGGGGTCGAGGAGGCCGGGGAGGTCCTGGAAGATCATCTGCACGTCGCCGGCGGTATGGATGCCGGTGACGGGAAGGCGGGTGGCCTGCGCCTTGGGCGACACCATGGCGAGGTCGACGCCGAGGATGGCGTTCATGAGCGACGACTTGCCGGCGTTGGGCCGGCCTGCGATGGCGACGGTGCCACAGCGGGTGGGCATGGCGGAAGGATAGCGACATCGCGAGGGGCGAGGGGCGGAGGGCGGTTGCGCCCCCATCATCCTCTGCTCATTGCGGGTGCACGGTGGGCCTCACGGTTGGGGCCAACCGTGGGTGTTCAGCGCAACACTGGTCGGTCGGACTCCAACAGCCAAACGTCCCAGGCTGTCCGTCCGGTACAGAGAACAGACCGCCTAGTGATGGAGAGGTACCTGCCGCCGCAATCAGGAATCCGTCGCACGATCCGTTCGAACCTGTTGCGACGCGTATCCCATCGCCACACCTGGTGACGCACAGCACTTGCGGCGGTGTCAACCGCAAGCACCCAGACTCCTCCGTCATGATCCCAGCCCTGGATGTCGAGCAACGTCACGCTCGGCGGCAATCCCGGCGACATGGTCAGCTTCCCCGAGGATATGTCAATTGTTGTCACGCGGTTGGAGTCCTGAAGCAGGTAGCTCAACACCGGTGCGTCGGGTGCCGGGAACAGGTCGCTCTGGATCGCCGGGCTCTCTGGCAAGCCAAGGTCTGCAATCGCGGTGCCTGGTCGTTCGGACAAGCCCCATCGGAGGTGCCCGCCTTCGCGCGGCATGGTGGGGTGCGCCCAGACGAGGCGCCCATCCGACAGTTCGGCAGTGCGCGAGAGGACTGAAGTGGTCCCGAGCGCGGTGATCACACCCGATGGCAGGTGGAGGTGAATGCCACGAACGGAGTCTCGGCCCAGCTGCACCCACGCGAGGAGGGAAATACCCGTGGCACTCCATGCCAGGGCTTCGGCATAGCGCGCCGAGTCGAGCGGCAGCTTCTCATTGCTCGTCGTCGAAAGCGAGTAGAGCATCGGTTGGGTGAGCGGAACCCAGGGCATCGTCTCCGACCGTCCGGTGGCAGCGGCCAAGTAGGCCAACCGCTGCCCATCCGGGGCGAGCATGAACCCGCCATTCGTTCTCCCTGAACTGAGCGATAGCTGCCGACCAAGGACAGCTGCGCTATCTGCAACGATCGGTCGTTCCACGAGTTCGCCGAGGCCCCTGCCCCGACGTACCAGCACTCGCTTGCGATCGTCGGTGATGCTCCAGGCCCCCGTGGCTGCCAATCTCGCGCTCCCGAAGCGGTGAGCTCGACCTCGCCATTTGACTTCAACAATGGAATCGAGCCAGCCGATGTACAGCGCCTCGCTCTCCCTTGCCCACGCAATGGAGCTGAAGTAGAAGCGTTCGGGAAGATCGATCGTACGCACCCGACCATCCGACAGGTCCACCACGGCCGGGAGCCACCCCTCCGACGTAGCCAGGCGCATGGCGAGCTCGCGCCGAGGGCTGACCGCCCACGCGTCCACGCGATACGTGGAGTCCAGCGGCGCTTCGGCCAAGATGACGGTGTCCGCCGGGGCGAGACTGTCCGCGAGTCGGCTGAGGACCACCATCCCGACGTGTTGTCCCCCGGACCGCAGCACCTCCCGCAGGAGCCATGCACCATCAGACATCACCCTGGACTGCGGTGACCCCTGTGCGAGTAACTGCTCCCTACCTCCGAATCGCGGGATGGAGATCACCCGGTGATTGACCGGATCGTTCAGGACCAGGGCCGTGCCCCCGTGCGCCCAGCCACCCAACCGGACACGCTGATTGGCCAGCGGTCGACCGAGCGCTTCTCCAGTCGCCAGATCGAGGACCCACAGCGTGTCTCGCGTCAGATAGGCCACGAACTCACCGTTCGGCGAGATCGCTCCTTCGCGCACATCGCCGCGGAAGGTGAGCTGCCGCTCAGTCACGACAGGTCGGGCGGGTGGGCGAGCGGCCAACAACCACCCGATGGAGACGAGGGTGAAGGAGGCACCGGCCGCGAGGGTCAGTCGGCGCGTCCGAAGTCGGGGTCGCGTGGAGGATCGCGTCCCCTCCCCCGGCGTCGGGTCGAACGGCCCGTTCAGCGCCTCACCAAGCACCGCGGCGCTCGGCCACCGGTCGGCAGCATCCTTGGCGAGGCAGCGTTGCACCACGGCGTCGAGCGCCGGCGACAGGCCGGGCCGAAGTGCCGCGAGCGAGGGGACGGGGTCGAGGACGTGGCGCGCCATGATGGCGCGCGCGTCGGGGCCCGGAAACGGCGGCTGCCCACCGAGGCATTCGAACAGCACGCACCCGAGCGAGTAGATGTCGGCTGCCGGACCGACCCGTGCGGACCCGCTGGCCTGTTCCGGGCTCATGTAGGCCGGGGTGCCCACCGAGACGCCGGTGGCGGTGAGGCGCTCCGCTTCGGTGTGGGCCAGGGCCGAGATCCCGAAATCGGCGAGCAGCGCGCCGCCGTTGCCGAGCAGGATGTTGCTCGGCTTGACGTCGCGATGGACGATCCCGTGGCGATGTGCGGCCTCGAGAGCCGCCACGACTTGCCGCGCGATCGCGACCGTCTCCGTCACGCCGAGGCGGTCGTGTCCGAGCAACCGATCGGCGAGCGTACCGCCGGCGATGTAGGGGGCCACGAGCCACTGAATCCCGGCCACCTCGCCGGAGTCGATCAGGGGCACGATATGCGGGTGCTGGAGGCGGGCCAGCAAGGCGACTTCGCGTCGGAACCGTTCCACCGCGACCGCCGACGCCGACTCGGGGCGGAGGACCTTGACCACCACCTCGCGCTCGTGGCGGAGGTCGCGGGCGAGGTAGACCTCGGCCATGCCGCCGCCCGCCAGGAGCCGCACCACCTCATAGCGCGGTTCCAGCTCGCGGCGGAGGGGTTCGGGGAGCGGCACGGCTCTACGCTACGTCCGACCGAACGAAGGCGCCAGATGGGTGGGGCGACATGCGAGGCACGGGGGGCGGAGGGCGGTTGCCAGCGAGCAGCGCCCCTCGCCCTTCGCCCCTCGCCTGTCGCAAAGAAAAGAAGCCGGCCCTCGCGAGGAGGACCGGCTTCGATGGGGTGGCTGACGACGGTCTACTCTCCCACCACCTCTCAGTGGCAGTACCATCGACGCTGCAGGGCTTAACTGCCGTGTTCGGAATGGGAACGGGTGTGGCCCCTGCGCGCTAATCGCCAGCCAAACATGGCGACAACGGAAGGACGGAATGATGTGCATGCGGGGAAGGACCGAAGAAAAATGGGGAGAGATCAAACTTCACGGGCGATTAGTACGGCTCGACTGAAGCGCTTGCACGCCGTGCATCTGCCGCCTATCAACCTGGTAGTCTCCCAGGGCCCTTCAGGAGTCTTAAGACTCAGGAGTGTTCATCTCGGGAAGAGTTTCCCACTTAGATGCTTTCAGCGGTTATCTCCGCGCGACATCGCTACCGGGCGATACCCTTGGCAGGATAGCCCGTACACGAGCGGTCGCTTCGTCCCGGTCCTCTCGTACTAAGGACGACGTCCCTCAACACTCCCACGCCCACGACGGATACAGACCGAACTGTCTCACGACGTTCTGAACCCAGCTCATGTACCGCTTTAACCGGCGAACAGCCGGACCCTTGGGACCTTCTCCAGCCCCAGGATGCGATAAGCCGACATCGAGGTGCCAAACCGCGCCGTCGATGTGAACTCTCGGGCGCGATAAGCCTGTTATCCCCAGCGTACCTTTTATCCGATGAGCGATGGGCCGTCCACACGGACCCACCGGATCACTTACACCGACTTTCGTCCCTGCTCGCGCTGTCGCGCTCGCAGTCAGGCTGGCTTCTGCGTATACACTCATCGTGCGATTACCGACCGCACTGAGCCAACCATTGCGCGCCTCCGGTACTCTTTGGGAGGCGACCGCCCCAGTCAAACTACCCGCCTGCCACGGTCCTCGCCGGTGTTGCCGGCCGAGTGAGATTGTTAGTAAACGAAGGGTGGTATTTCACTGGTGCCTCCCCCGCAGCCAAAACCACGGGTTCGACGGCTCCCACCTATGCTACGCAGCGCATACCGACAATCAATGACAGGTTGTAGTAAAGGTGCATGGGGTCTTTTTGTCCTGTCGCGGGTAATCGGAATCCTCACCGATGCTTCTATTTCGCCGAGCTTACGGAAGAGACAGCTCCCAAGTCGTTACGCCATTCGTGCAGGTCGGAACTTACCCGACAAGGAATTTCGCTACCTTAGGACCGTTATAGTTACGGCCGCCGTTTACCGGGGCTTCGGTTCAATGCTTCGCCTTGCGGCTGACATCTCACCTTAACCTTCCGGCACCGGGCAGGCGTCAGAGCGTATACGTGGGCTTGGAATATGCCTTGGCACGCTCCTGTGTTTTTGCTAAACAGTCGCTTGGGACGATTCTCTGCGGCCGGTCTCCCCTTCCCTTGTTTAGGTCAGGTACTGCCGGCACCCCTTATCCCGAAGTTACGGGGTCAATTTGCCGAGTTCCTTTTCCGTAAATCACTCGAGCACCTTAGGCTGCTCGCCTCGCCTACCTGTGTCGGATTACGGTACGGTCGACTGCAGTCCTGGTTCGCGAAGCTTTTCTCGGCAGCATGCATCAGCATCCCTTTGCGGGTCCCTGGGGACCCTTCGGCATCGGTTCTCGGCTAACCCGGCGGATTTGCCTACCGGGCAACGCCTACCACCTTGCAACGGCACTACCACCCGCCGTCGGACACCCTGCTCCTGCGTCCCTCCTCGAACTCGTAACGGCCTGCAGTCGGTACGGGAATGTTGACCCGTTTTCCATCGGCTACGCCTCTCGGCCTCGCCTTAGGGACCGACTGACCCTGAGCTGATCGACATGGCTCAGGAAACCTTAGGCTTACGGTGACCGGGGTTTTCACCCGGTTTCTCGCGTACTTAATCCGGCATTCTCACTTCCCATCGCTCCACCGGAAGGCTTCCGCCCCGGCTTCGTCGCTCTGGGAACGCTCCCCTACCCCTCACGCTTGCGCGTGAAGACGATGCTTCGGCGGGCGGCTTGAGTCCCGACCATTATCGGCGCAACCCCGCTGGACTGGTGAGCTATTACGCACTCTTTAAAGGAATGGCTGCTTCTAAGCCAACCTCCCAGTTGTCACAGCAGGATCACATCCTTTGCTACACTGAGCCGCCACTCCGGGGCCTTAGCAGTCGTTCTGGGTTCTTTCCCTCTCGCCACGGTACATTAGCGCACCGCGACTGCCTCCCGGGCAGCATTCCATGGGCATTCGGAGTTTGGTTGGGGGAGGTACGGCGATATGCCGCCCGGACCCATCCAGTAGCTCTACCTCCCAGGAACTCATTTCCCGAGGCTATACCAAAATATATTTCGGGGAGAACCAGCTATCTCCGAGCTTGATTGGCCTTTCACCCCTACCCTCAAGTCATCCGAGCGGTTTTCAACCCACATCGGTTCGGACCTCCACCGCCTGTTACGGCGGCTTCATCCTGCTCAAGGGTAGATCGCCACGGCTTCGGGTCTACGCCCACGTACGTGCGCCCTGTTCAGACTCGCTTTCGCTCTGGCTCCGGCCCTGAGGGCCTTAACCTGCACGTGAGCAGTAACTCGCCGGATCATAATGCAAAAGGCACGCGGTCAGGCCCTTGCGGACCCTCCCACTGCTTGTCAGCACACGGTTTCAGGTTCTCTTTCACTCGCCACCAGGCGTGCTTTTCACCTTTCCCTCACGGTACTCGTGCACTATCGGTCATCGAGGAGTATTTAGGCTTGGAGGGTGGTCCCCCCGGATTCACGCAGCATTCCACGTGCGCCGCGCTACTCGGGATACCACTAGGGGCCGTACGCAACCGGTTACCGGGCTGTCACCGTCTCTGGCGGGCCATTCCAGGCCGCTTCACCCTCGCGTCGTGCATCCCATGTCGTGGTCCCACAACCCCCAGGGAGCATGCTCCCCGGGTTTGGCCTCTTCCCCGTTCGCTCACCGCTACTGGGGGAATCTCGGTTGATTTCTGTTCCTCCCGGTACTGAGATGTTTCAGTTCCCGGGGTTGGCTCCCTTTCGGGTGACCGGACTCGCGTCCGGCCGGGTTTCCCCATTCGGGCATCCTGGGATCACGGCTCATGTGCAGCTCCCCCAGGCTTATCGCAGCTTATCACGCCCTTCATCGCCTCTCGATGCCAAGGCATCCACCGTGTGCCTTATTGCGTTTGATCTCGTTCTCTACTTGGAACTTCGGTGTGATTCCTTCCCCGGACGCGACCACGAGGGTCACGTCCGCACATCATTCCACCTTCGGTTGTCAAAGAGCAGCGAAGGTTGGGAGAGAGAGCCGGCGAAGTGCGGGCGACACCAGATGCCGATCGCGCACCCGCCGAAGCGGGCGCCTACGAGGCAATCCAGAAAGGAGGTGATCCAGCCGCAGGTTCCCCTACGGCTACCTTGTTACGACTTCGCCCCAGTCACTGAATTGACCTTTGGCGGCTGCCTCCTTGCGGTTAGCCCACCGACTTCAGGTCCCCCCAGCTTCCATGGCGTGACGGGCGGTGTGTACAAGGCCCGGGAACGTATTCACCGCGGCGTAGCTGATC
>CALJKZ010000288.1 GCA_937983085.1 uncultured Gemmatimonadales bacterium | reverse complement strand
CCATGTACTACTCCCACATCTACATCGACCCCAACGACGACGAGCGGGTCTACACGCTGGCCACGCGCTCGTACGTGAGCGACGACGGTGGGCGGACGTTCAGCCAGATCGCCCTGGCGCCCACCTACGACGTAGGCATCCACGCCGACCACCACGACCTCTGGATCAACCCCGACGACCCCAACCACCTCTACATGGTGGGCGACGCGGGCATGCACGAGAGCTACGACCGGGGCATCAACTTCCGGCGGATGAACAACTTCCCCATCGCCCAGTTCTACGCCATCGGCGTGGACATGCAGGACCCGTACTGGGTGTACGGGGGGCTTCAGGACAACCACTCGTTCTTCGGACCCTCGGAAAACCGCCGTTGGGCGGGCATCCTCAATGACGACTGGATGCAGAACGGGTTCGGCGACGGCATGTACTGGCAGTCCGACTTCACCGATCCGCGTTTCGCCTACGGCAGCTCCCAGAACGGTGGCTACTTCCGCTACGACACGCGCACGGGCGACATGGTGGACATCTCACCCGAGCCTCCCCTCGGGCTCGACTACCGCTTCGACTGGACGTCGCCGATGATGCTGTCGAGGCACGACCCGGACGTCCTTTACGTGGCGGGCAACCACTTCTTCACCTCGACGGACCGGGGCGGCACGTGGAGCCGGACCGAGGATCTGAGCCGGGGCGTCGACCGCGACACGCTCTCCATCATGGGCGTGGAGGGCATCGACATCTCCATCTCGAGGAACGACGGCACCAGTTCCTTCGGCGAGGCAGTGACGCTGGATGAATCCCCCCTCGATCCCGACGTGCTCTGGCTGGGCTTCGACGACGGCAACCTCCAGGTGAGCCGGGACGGAGGCACGAGCTGGGCCGAAGTGTCGGGCAACGTTCCCGGCGTTCGACCCGGGACCTACGTGAGTCGGATCACCGCGTCCGCCGCATCGGCCGGTACGGCCTACGCGGCGTTCGACGGGCATCGGGACGGCGACTTCCGGCCGTACCTCTTCCGCACCACGGACTACGGGGCCACGTGGACACCCCTCCACGCGACGCTTCCGGAGATGGGCGTGGTCAACGACGTCATCGAGCACCCGGACAATCCCGATGCCCTCTTCGTGGGCACCGAGCATCACGCCTTCGCCAGCACCGATCGGGGCGCCAACTGGGCGAAGATCCCCAACCTCCCGACGACCCACTACGACGACATCCTCATCCACCCCCGGGACAAGGATCTGGTCCTGGGCACCCATGGGCAGGGGATCTGGATTCTCGACGACACCCAGCCCCTGGCCGAGTTCGGGTCCGCCTCCGGGGCGGTGACGGTGTTCACCGTTCCCGACGGCCGCATCAAGATCTACAAGAAGGACACCTCGTACCGGGGCCAGGAGCCCTGGGCCGGCAAGAACCCGCCCAACGGCGTCCACGTCACATACCGCATCGCCTCGGGCACGGGGGACGCGACCCTTCGCATCACCAATGCAAGCGGGCGAACCGTCCGGGAGATGACGGTACCCGGCGGCGCCGGGATGCACCGGGTCAACTGGGACCTCCGCCACGGGCTTCCAAGCCGGACGGAGCGGTGGGAGCGATGGGACAATCCGGTCCTCGCCCGTCCCATCGGGGAGTGGGGGCCGTGGGTCTCACCTGGCACCTACACCGCCACCGTCGTGGCCGACGGCGCTCAGGCCTCCTCGGTCTTCCGCGTCGAGGGTGATCCCGACATGCCCATCACCCAGGCCATGTACGAGAGTCGGGAGCGCTTCATGCTCGAGGCCCTGGGCCTGCAGGACCGGATCCAGACGGCTATGCGCCAGAACGGAATGGGCGGTGGCGGTGGCGGCTTCTTCGGTGGGGGACCCGAACGCCCCCCGCAGACCCCCGAGGAGAAGCTGCGCGCTGCCCTCCGTCTCGTCGGTGGCGTGTACCGCGGCATGAATGGTGGAGGCGTCCGGCAGGCCACCCTCTATCCGCCGACGCAGAGCCAGACCGAGCGGGTGGCCCTGGCCCAGCGGCTCTACGAAGAGGCCATGGCCGAGTTGGACGACGGGCACCCTTGACCCCACTTCCGCTCCCCGGGTGCCGGCCATTCAGACGGCGCCCGGGGAGAGGGCGCGCACATGAGCGGTGGGCCCGGGCGATCATCCCCGGGGTGTTGGTGGCTTTGGCCAGCTCGTGCGGTCCGACGGCGAATCCGGATGCAGAGCCGACCGACGACGGGGCACCGTCCGTGGCGGGGTCGGCGGCTTCGGAAGGGGAGCCGTCCATCCGCGGGCAGGCACCACCCGCCACCCGAGGCGTTCCGGCCATCGTAACCCTCACGCCGGCTCCTCCTGACTCCGAGGGGTCGACCGCTGATCCCCCACCGTCCCGCGACGCCACCCGTGGGGACATCCCACCCCATTCCGCCGCGCCCGCCCGCGGACGCGAGGCCGTGGTCGATCAGTTCGGCCTGGCCTTCTCACCGCGGGTGCTCGTGGCGTCGCGGGGCGCGACCGTCCGCTTCACCAACTCGGAGGGGGCCATCACCCACAACGTCCGACTCCGCTCCATCGCCGCCGACTCCACCGTCTTCGATGACGACACCGGGCCCTCGGAGAGCGTCGAGGTCGAGCTGGTCGATCCCGGCGGATACGACGTCCTATGCGACATGCACCCCGGAATGACGGGACTCGTGTTCGTCACGGGCGCGCCCTTCGCGGTGGCCGCCGACGTCGACGGCCGATTCGAGATGGAGGCGGTTCCTCCGGGGGCGTATGTGGCGAGGGTGTGGACCGTCGACGGATGGGAGATCGAACGAACGGTGACACTGCCCCTCACGACGTCGCGCCTCGACCTTTCGGGGGGTTGAGCCCCACCGCCTTGGTACCCGAGGCCCTCGGAGGCGACATTCAATGAGGGTCCTTCACGGACAGGCGGAACTCAAGAACCGACGACGCGCATGCTTCTCTACGCCCACTCCGGCATCCGATACCTCGTCTTCCTCGCGGCGCTGGCCGTCATCGGATACGCCCTCTACGGCATGGTCACCGGCCGACCGTACGACAAGACCATGCGCGTGCTCTCCGCCGCGTTCACCGGGTCGTTGGACCTCATGATCCTTCTGGGGGTGACGCTGCTCTTCACGGGGATGTTCTACCCGCAGTTGGGAGGGCACATCGTGATGATGATCCTGGCGGCCGCCGTCGCCCACATCGTCCACGGCGTCATGAAGCGACGTCCCCCCGAACAGCAGACCTACGCCCCGCACCTGGTTGGGACGGTCGTAGCTCTCGGTCTCATCGCCGCAGGGATCATGGCCATCGGCCGGCCACTCCTGGGCTCGGGGCTTTGACGGAGCCGACCATCGAGCCGCTCCCTTCCATCGAGCGGAGTCCCACGGCCCACGACACCACCGGGCCCGACGACCTGGGCCTCGTTATGGGAGGTGGTGGAGCCCGGGCGGCCTACCAGGTGGGATTCCTGCGCTGCCTGGCTCGGCGGTTTCCCGATCTTCAGCTTCCGTACATCACCGGCGTCTCCGCGGGCGCCATCAACGCGGCCGCCCTGGCCTCCCACCACGGCAGCTTCCTCCAGGCGGTGAACGAGCTGTCCCACCTCTGGAGCAACATCTCCGTCGACAACGTGTTCCGCGTCGACACCCGATCCTTGGCACTCAACACCGTGCGCTGGCTCCGGCAGCTGGGAGGGGGCGGGCGCGACGTCTCGCACCAGGCCCGAGGGCTCGTCGACACCGCTCCGCTGCGTGACTACCTGTCGGAGGTCCTCCACGCCGTGGACGGTGAGATCACCGGCATCCAGTACAACCTGGAGCGCGGTCGCCTGAAGGCCCTCGCCATCAGTACGTCCAGCTATTCGACCGGCAACTCGGTGACGTGGCTGCAGGGCCGTGACATCGAGCGATGGGAGCGGCCTCAGCGCCTCACCGAGATCGCCACGCTGACGGTTGATCACAGCACGGCCTCGTCGGCGCGTCCCCTCTTCTGCCCGGCCATCAAGCTGGGAAGCCGATGGTACGGAGACGGCGGGATCCGCCTCACGGCGCCCCTCTCGCCGGCCCTCCACCTGGGAGCGCGGCGCATCATGGCCATCTCCACCCGGCACAGGAAGATCGGCTCGGCGTCCGACGTTTCGGTCGTCCCGGGGTATCCGCCACCAGCCCAGGTTCTGGGCGTGCTCCTCAACGCCATCTTCCTGGACCTCCTCGACCACGACGCCCTGCGCCTGGAGCGGCTGAACAACCTCCTCCAGCTACTCCCTCCGGACCAGCGTCAGGGGTTGGAGCCCATCAAGCTCCTGGTTCTTCGCCCGTCCGAGGACCTGGGCAAGCTGGCGGGGGACTTCGAAGCCGAGTTGCCCCGGACATTTCGCTTCCTCACCCGGGGTCTCGGCACGCAGGAGACCAAGAGCCCCGACGTGCTGAGCCTGATCCTCTTCCAGCCCGACTACGTGCGGACGCTCATGGAGATCGGAGAGAGCGACGCCGAACAGCGATCGGACGAGATCGAGGAGTTCCTCCTGGGGTGATGGTCGGGTCACCACGACTCGAGACCGGGTGGCTCCCTGGGGAGTGAAAGGGGTAATCGAACGTCCGGGTCGGCAGGCCCGGGACATGCAGAGTCGGGCGGGTAGAGGCCGACCGACGTAGACCAGCCGGGAGTACCATGGCGAAGACCAATCAGTTGGCCACCGAGCTCGAGTCCCGAGAGGTCGCCGAGCAGGCACGGGAAAAGGACTGGGAGAAGCAGAGCTTCGCCCGCGCGCTCTTCGAGGGGCGCTTCGACCTGGACCTGATCTACCCCCAGCCCGAGCCCGATCCGGCCGAACAGAAGAAGGCGTCGGCCTTTCTCGAGAAGCTCTACGCCTTCGCCCGAGACCACATCGACGGGGATGCCATCGATCGGGAAGGCCACGTGCCCCAGTCGGTTCTCGACGGCCTCGCCGAGTTGGGCGCCTTCGGCATCAAGACCCCGGAGGAGTACGGAGGCCTGGGGCTCTCCCAGCTCTCGTACTTGAAGGCCTTGGCCATCGTCTCGTCCCGTTGCGCCGCCACGGGCGCCTTCCTGTCTGCGCACCAGAGCATCGGAGTTCCGGGTCCTCTCCTGAAGTTCGGCACCGAGGAGCAGAAGCGGAAATACCTGCCGCGGCTGGCAGGCGGAGCCCTTTCGGCTTTCGCCCTCACCGAGCAGGACGTGGGCTCCGACCCGGCCAACATGTCCACCACCGCAGTCCTCTCCGACGACGGCGAGCACTGGATTCTCAACGGCGAGAAGCTGTGGACGACCAACGGACCGCGGGCCGACATCATCGTGGTCATGGCACGTACTCCGGCCAAGGAAGGGTCGAAGCGGAAGCCCATCAGCGCGTTCATCGTAGAGACGGACTGGCCTGGCGTGGAAACCGTCCACGAATGCTCGTTCATGGGGCTGCGCGGACTCTCCAACGGCGTCCTGCGGTTCACGGACGTGAAGGTGCCCCGGGACAACCTCCTGTGGGGCGAGGGGAAGGGTCTGAAGTTGGCCCTCATCACGCTCAACACGGGTCGTCTCGCGCTCCCGGCTTTCTGCGCCGCGGCCGGCAAGGGGTGCATGGAGATGCTGCGCGATTGGGCCGGCTCCCGGGTCCAGTGGGGGCTCCCCGTCGGCAAGCACGACGCCATCGCCCAGAAGCTCGGCACGATGGCGGCAGACACGTTCGCCATGCAGTCCCTCGTGGACGTCATCGGCGCCATGTCCGACTCCGGTGACTTCGACATCCGTCTGGAGGCCGCCGTCGCGAAGATGTGGGCCACCGAGACGGGGTGGTCGCTGGTGGACGAAGCGGTGCAGGTCCGCGGCGGTCGCGGCTACGAGACCCACGAGTCCCTGGAGAACCGCGGCGAGACCGCGTATCCGGTGGAGCGATTCCTTCGCGACATGCGCATCAACACGATCTTCGAGGGATCCTCGGAGATCATGCGCCTCTTCATCGCCCGCGAGGCCGTGGACCGGCACCTGGCGGTGGCCGGCGACCTGGTGAACCCGAAGGCCTCGATAGGCGCAAAGCTGTCGGCGCTGGTGAGGGCCGGAATCCACTACGCCTGGTGGTATCCCACACGCTTCTTCGGATGGAGCTTCTGGCCCAAGTACTCGGGGTTCGGGCGGCTCGCTCGTCACGCCCGGTACATCGAGAAGACGTCCCGCAGGCTGGCCCGGGCCACGTTCCACACCATGGTTCGGTTCGGACCTGCATTGGAGAAGCGACAGGCCGTCCTCGGCCGGATCGTGGACATCGGCGCCGAGCTCCTCGTCATGAGCACAGTCATCGTTCGCGCTCGCACCCTCGCCGAGAAGGGAGGCGAGGGCACGGGCGTGGACGCCTTGGCCGATACCTTCTGCCGCCAGTCCCGACGGCGTATCTCCGACCGCTTCCGTTCCCTCTTCGACAACGAGGACGTGGCCACGGCCGCCCTGTCGCGACGGTTCCTCAACGGGGACTTCACCTGGCTCGAGGCCGGCGTCGTGTCGCTGGAGGGATATCGGCCGGCAAGCCGGGAGCCGTCCGCGAAACAGACCGCGTCGGAACCGGCGGACCGTCGGGTTCACGCTCCCGCCGCCACGACCTGACTCACACCGCCTGCAGCCGTCCCCGGATCCGAAGACACGGCGTCCAATGTCGACAACCACCACCCCACTGCATCCACGGGCCTTCCGGGTCACCGTGGTCTGGACCCTGGGGCTCCTCTTTCTCGGGAGCGTGGTTCACGCCACCGAGTCGAGCCTGGCGTGTCCCGATTGGCCCACCTGCTTCGGGACCATGGTTCCCGAGATGACGGGGGGCGTGTTCTGGGAGCACCTCCATCGTCTGGTGGCGGGAGGCCTGGTGCTCATGTTCGCGCTCGCAACGTGGCTGGTCCGGCAGGAGATCCGCGATCGTCCGTGGATCTTCAAAGCGTGCCTGGCCGGCCTGGGCCTGCTGCTGGTCCAGTCGGTGTTCGGCGGACTCACCGTCATCTACCGACTCCCTGACCTCGTTTCCACCACGCACCTGACCCTTGCCTTCGCCTTCCTCACACTGGCCACGGTCCTCGCGGCGGCGACCAACGGAGGTGGAGGCCCCATCGAAGGACTCAGCGAGTCGGTGGGGGTCCGGCTCCGGGCTCTGGCGGTCTTCGCTGGACTCCTGGTCTTCATCCAGTCGGTGGTGGGCGGTCTCGTCCGCCATACGGACGCAGGGATGGCGTGCCCCGACGTACCGCTCTGTCTCGGCCAGGTGGTGCCCCCGCTCGTGAACCTCCCCATCTCCGTCCACTTCGCTCACCGCGTGCTGGCCCTGGTCGCCACGGGAGCCGTGGTGTGGGTCGCCATCGCGGCGAATCGAAGCCAGGCGCCCCAGCGGATCCGTAGATGGGCCGCGGCAGCGGCGGCGTTGGTCCTCCTCCAGGTCGCCCTGGGTGTTGCCTCCGTCCTCACGGTGCTCGCCGTGGTACCAGTGTCGCTCCACACGCTGGTGGCTGCTGCCCTTCTGGTGGCACTGGCCACGGTGGCGACCCTGGCCACCCGTACCCACGCGGCCGCCGAATCTCGAAGCGTCTCCGCCCGCCCCGTTTCCGTCTGACTCGCGGGACCAACCTCATGAACGCCACCGAAGTCGGTGACACCCTCGCGCTGGTGAACGCCAGCCTCAACGCCATGAGCGCGGTGGCGCTCCTCACGGGCTTCTACTACATCCGCCGGAAGGTCATCGACAGCCATCGGCGAGCCATGCTGACGGCCGTAGGAGCCTCGGCCCTCTTTCTGGTCTTCTACGTGGCCCGGGTGCTGTTGACGGGCACCCACGAGTTCGCTGGAGAGGGCCTGGCGCGGACCGTGTATCTGACGATCCTCGTGTCGCACATGATCCTCGCGGTCCTGGTGCTTCCCCTGGTCCTTCGCCTCCTCTGGCTCGTCCGTCAGGAGCGCTTCGCCGAACACAAGAAGTTGGCCCGCTTCGTGTTTCCGGTATGGGCCTACGTCTCCGTCACGGGCCTGCTGGTCTACGTCCTCCTCTACCAGGTGTACGGCTACGCGTGACGGCCGAGCCCCCTCGCACGACGCCCGACCCGTCCAGGGCTGACGGTGTGGTGCTGGGCTATTTCGAAGCCGTTCTCGCCGCCTCCCTGTGGGGATCGTCGGGGATCTTCGCCGTCCACCTCTTCCGTCTGGGTGTGCCGCCGGAGAGCCTCGCCCTCCTGCGTCCCTTGGTCGGTGGGGTGATCCTTCTCCTGGCGGTCGCGGCCCTTCGCGGCCCGCGAAGCCTCACCGTCGACGCACGCGGGGTGGGAATCCTCGCGGTCGGCGGGGGGCTGGCCATCGGCGTCTTCCAGCTCGCCTATCAGCTCTCCACCGACGCGGTGGGCGTGCCGTCCACCGTGGCACTGCTGTATCTGGCCCCGGCCGTGGTCGCCGCCGCATCGGGCCCTCTCCTGGGCGAATGGCCCGACAGGAAGCGGATCGCCCTCCTGGTGGTGACACTCACGGGCGTCTGGATCTCGGTCCTCGGCGCCGACGAGGTGACCGCCACCTTCGGGAACACCGGCGTCGCCTGGGGCGTCCTGGCAGGCGTCTCCTACGGCCTGTACACCCTCTTCGGCCGCTACGCCTCGCCCCGGTTCGGCGCCCTCCGCACGGTGGTCTACAGCACCGGGGGATCGGTGGCGTTCCTCGCCATCGCCCTTCCGTTCGTCTCCGGACCGGTGGTGTGGCCCGGGTCGGCAACGGCGTGGTGGGTACTCCTGGCGTTCTCCGTACTCACCATCGCGGTGGCGCACTTCCTCTTCTTCGACGCCCTCGGCAGGATCGACGCCAGTCGAGCTTCCATCGCCACCGCCGTGGAGCCGGTGGTCGCCGGAGTGCTCGCCACGGTCTTGCTGGCCCAGGGCCTGTCACCCCTGGGATGGTTCGGCATCGCTCTCGTGGCTGCCGGCGTGGCCGGCGTCGGATGGACCGCGCGACGGTCCGAAGGATCAGCTCGCCGGGAGTGACACTTCGACTTCCGCACCCCCATCGGGCATGTTCCGCAGCTCGATGGCGCCTCCCATCTCCTCGATGACGTTGCGCGCGTGGGGCAGACCCAGGCCGAGTCCCTCGTCCGAGGTCGAGTAGAAGGGGTCGAAGGCTCGCTTGAAGGCCTCTTCCGAGAAACCGGGACCCCGATCGCGGACGGTGATCTTCGCGCGCCCTCCGTGCTGTTCGACGGTGAGGTCGACGGTGTTGCCGTCGCTGAATCGAGCCGCGTTGTGTAGGATCAGGTACAGGGCGTCCATCAAGCCCTGAGGGTTCACCTCCGCCCTCACCGTGGGCTGCCCCAGCATGACCCGCACGGCGACGTCCTGGTCTCCGGCGAACTCCCGGGACACCGACTGTGCCAGCTTGGCCAGGTCGGCACCTTCGCGGCCCGAGCTGGTCTCGGCAATGAAGAAGTCCAGATCTTCGAGGGAGCCGAGGGCGCGTTGGATCCTCTCGCGGAGCTCGGCCTCGTCGCTTTCCCCGGTCGCGCCCTCCAAGGGCGCGCGAACCTGGGAGTGGAGGAAGGCCGACACCCGCCCGATGGCCTCACGGAGCGCTACGTTACGCTCCCCGCGGCGCGCGTGCGCCACGCCCTCGTCGAAGCCCTTCTTCCGCGCCTCGTCGGCCGCAGCCTTCTGCCCCTCCTCTCGGCCGGCCCGGCGTCCCTCCTCGATGCCGAGGCGACGCCCCTCCTCTTCTCCGGCCTTCCGACCTTCCTTCAAGCCGAGGGCGCGTCCCTCGCCGAGTGCCGACGTCCGACCCAATCCACGGCCGAGGACGAACCCCACGCCCCCGCCGAAGACCAAGGCGACGACGATGACGACGATCTGAATCGGATCCATGCTCTCTTCCAGGCGGATGCGGCGAGGGGGGTAGCGGCGACACACGTCGAGGCGCGCCGACCATGGATATCCCGCTGCCCCTTCCGGGATCCGCCGGCGCTCCCAGGACGTCGCATGCCGGGGTAGTTGCGGGACGGGTCCATACCCCCCTAAGCTCGCCGCCTCGTGAACACTCTCGTCGAACTCGAGCGCCTACTCGACGAGTCCTCGGATGGGGACAACCCACCCCCGCAGTGCCTCGTCGAGCTGCTCACGGACTCGCAGACTATTGCCGTCATCGGCCTCTCCCGGAACCTGGAGAAGCCGGCACGGCGGGTGCCATCGTATCTGGCCGCGAAGGGCTTCGACGTGATTCCGGTGAATCCCCACGCCGACCGCCTGCTAGGACGACGGTCGTACCCGACCGTGTCCGACGTGGACGAGTCGGTGGACCTGGTGCTGATCTTCCGGCCTTCGGAGGAAGCCGGCCCCTTCGTGGAAGAAGCCATGCGTCGGGACGAGGCCCCCGCCATCTGGCTTCAGACCGGCGTGCGGTCGCCGGCGGAAGTGCAGGCCGCCCGGCAGGCGGGGCGCACGGTGGTCCAGGACCTGTGCATCTTCCGGGTGCACCGGGTCCTCATGGAGTGAGGGAGACCGCCGGGTGCCTCGAGGTGGGCGTCAAGCTCCCAACGCCGCTGCAAGCATGCCCGCGTGCCCCTTGGCGGAAACGCCGCGCCACGCCTGACGGATCACGCCCTCGTCGTCGATGAGGAACGTGCTTCGCTCGATGCGTCCCTTCGGCCGAACCGCGTAGGCGTCGCACACCTCTCCGCCCAGGTCGGCCAGAAGAGGGAAGTTCAGGTCGAACTTCTCCCGGAAGCGGGCGTGCGAGGCCACGTCGTCCATGGACACGCCGAGGACCACGGCGTCGACACCGTCGAATCGTGGAAGCGCGTCCCTAAGGTCGCACGCCTGAACCGTGCACCCGGGCGTGTCGTCGCGCGGGTAGAAGTACAGCACCACGGGGCTGCCACGAAGCTCGGACAGCGTGATGGATCCGTCCGCGTCGGATTCCAGTGTGAAGTCGGGCGCGAGATCGCCGGCCTCGGGGGCCCTCACGAGCCTTCAGCTTCCGCCGGGGTCGCCGAGGCGAGCCCCTCGTCCGCTACCGTCGCTCGGGGCTCGACCAGCTCGCCCTCCCAACGGCACAAGTCGTCACCCCGACCCTGGCAGAGGGTGTGGGTCACTCGAGCCGAACCTCCGAGGGTCTGCTCCAGAACCTCCTGGCCGAAGCCGGACAGGAGTTCACAGGCGTCGCCTCCGGGATCCACGTCGTGGAACACATGCGAGCGCCCTTCCACCACGAACGGCCCACGACCGAACCCGCCGATGGGACGGCCGAACAGGCGCTTCAGGCGTTTCCTGGCCCTCGTGCGCGCCATGGCGTATTGGGCTGCGCGCGGGAGGTACCTCATCCACCGGGGAGACCGCTGTCGCTCGGCCAGCAGCCTACCAACTCGATGGAACACCGCCGGGCTGTCGGGTCGCCGGATGACGAATCGGAAGAGCCCCTCGATCTCCCGGTCGGTGAGGCGCACGCGCTTCTTCACGTCGTCCTTGTACGACCGGATCTGACGCTCCACCACGTCGCTGAGGCCGAAGCGCCGAGGGATGGTCTGGGTGGGATCCTCGTCCTCCAGGAACTCCAGGGGCAGATCCATGTCCCGCATCGCCTCGAGAAGGCGAAGGGCCACCACGGCCTGAACCCTCCGCGGTCCATCGGCAGTAGTGACCACGTGGGGATCCGTCACGAGGGTCGAGGCTGGGAGGGTGAAACACAACGACTCCGACAGCGTAATCTCGAATGGAGAAGCCCGCGGATCAACGCGTGGGCTTCCCGACGGAAACGGATTTCCGAAACGTACCAAATTGAGAGTGACACCCGTCGGAAGGCCTTGTAAATAGAGGCGTCGGCCAACGGTCGATCATGTTCGGGGGAGTGTGAAGGCAATCTCGGTGGCCCACCCTGGGGGGGCTGGTTCTTCGTGCCGCTGAGACCCTTCGCCTCCCCCGTTCTTCGTACCTCCGGCGATGGGGTCGGGTGGAAGGAGGGCGATGGGTCGGAAGGGATGGGTTAGATTGCCGGCATGAAGCGATACCCGGCCTTCGATCCCCCCGAGTACGTCGACTGGACGCCCGATCCGGAGCTCGTCGACGCCTACGAACGCACCCTCGAGCAGGACCCCGAGCGCGCGCGCATCGTCTCGAATCTCGGTCGGGTCGAGCTCCTCTCCATCTACCGGGACCTCCTGCGGACGCGCCTCCACGACATCGGCCTGAAGCGCTGGGTCCGGACCGGGGTGATCTCGAAAGCCTGGCTGGGTACCGGAGAAGAGGCCGTGACGGTGGGCAACGTCCGCGCCCTCGATCCCGACGTCGACGTCGTCTCTCCGATGATCCGAAACGCGGGGGCGCTCCACATGATGGGGATGCCTCTCGCCGACATGTTCCGGGGCTATCTCGCGACGTCGGATTCTCCGAGTGAGGGCCGCGATCTCCACATCGGGGACCTGGCGAAGGGCATCATCCAACCCATCAGCCACATGGGGACGAGCGTCACCGTCGTCGCCGGCGCCGCCCTCTCCTTCCGGAACCGGGGGGAGCGTCGCGTGGCCATGACGTGGATCGGCGACGGAGCCACCAAATGCGCCGCCGCCCACGAGGGGATGAATCTCGCGGCCGTCCAAAGCCTCCCCGCCATCTTCGTGATCCAGAACAACCAAGTGGCCCTCGGCACGCCCGCGGACATGCACGGGGCGGGCGACATCCACGCGTGGCCGGCCATGTATGGCATCGACGCCTGGATCTGCGACGGGAACAATGTCCTCGACGTCTTCGCCGCGACGCGGATCGCTGCAGAGCGCTGCCGCTCCGGAAGCGGTCCGGCGGCCATCGTGGCCGACACGTTCCGCATGGGCGGCCATGCGACCCACGACGAGCGGGAGGCTCGAGACACCTTCCCGGCAGCCCTCTTCGAGGAGTGGGGACGGCGGGATCCGGTGGGTCTCTTCGAGGCGTATCTGGGCAGACGAGGGGTCGAAAGTGCCGTGCTCGACCGCATCGACAGGGAAGTCACCGAGGAGATGGAGCGCGCCGCCGAGGACGCTCTCGGATCCAAGGATCGGGTGCCGGCGCCGGAGAACGCATTGTATGAAGGCTTCTCCTCCGGAGGCACCCTGATCGGGCTCGAACACCGCCCCATCGTCATCGAGTAACAGTGTTCCGCCACGTCTTGTAAGGCTCGCGTACTTCGATATCTTACATGTCAAGTATCTCGGATCTGTATCGCGCTTGGCTCATACAACTCGGAAAAAGGTGACCCAAAATGGTCAACGCATCTCCTGAGAACGTGAGCCAGTCAATCGCGGAACGACCCCTCGAGGACCTGTCCGACGAGGAGCTCGTCACCGCTCATCTCGAAGGGCGGCCGGGCGCGTTCCAGCGCCTGTACGACCGCTATCGGGATCGCCTTGTCCACTTCATCACCCGGAAGACGGGAGATCCGGATCGGGCTCAGGACCTGGTGCAGGAAGCATTCATTCGCGTCACGCGCCACCTGCATCGCTTCGACACGTCGAAGAAGTTCTCGACGTGGGTCTACACCATTGCCGGGAATCTCTCGAAGAACGAGTTGAGGAACCGGTCCCGCAGCCCCTTGGTGCTCTTCCAGAAGCTGACGGGAAACTGGGACGACGATCATCGGCCCATTCAGTTCGAGGACATCTCCATGCGTCCGGACGACCTTTACCGGAAGCGCTACCTCAGGCGCCTCGTGGAAGACACGGTCCAGACGCTGCCGGAGCACCATCGCTTGGTCTTCCGCCTCCGTGAGCTCGAAGGCAAGAGCTACGAGGAGATCTCGGAGATCACGGGTGTGAACCTGGGAACGGTGAAGAGCCGGCTCCACCGTGCACGGAACTCCTTCGCGCAGCGGATCGAGCCCTTCTTGAACTGAAGCTTCGTCTGCACTCTTTTCGTACCCAGAGTGTAGACGGTCGGGCGGCGGCCTACCGGTCGCCGCCCGATTTCGTTGCCTCACTACGGACCTACGGGGTGCAGCCGACATGTTCGAGGATCTCAGGAACGCCTTCAAAGAGGCGCTCGACAACTTCAACAAGGAGTTGAACCGGGATCAGGTCTCGGAGGCCGCGGACAAGCTTCTCGTCGGCATGCGCAACGAGCTCGTCGACGAGAAGGCGGCGGTCGCCGGTCTGGAGGACCAGATCGCCAAGGCCACCCAGCAGATCGAGCAGCTCTCCAAGGATGCCGCCACCGCGCGGCGACGGGAGAGCATGGCGCGGCAGATCGACGACGAAGAGACGGTGACCCTGGCGTCGCAGTACGCCGCCAAGGCGGAAAGCCACCGCGAGGTCCTCGGGAAGAAGGTGGCCGCCCTCGAAGAAGAGTTGTCGTTCCGTCGGACCACCCTCGAAGGAATGATGACCCAGTTCGAGGACGCCAAGGAGAAGCGCACGGCCCTCAAGGCCACCACGGGTCGGTCGGGTGCACGCGAGACCATCTCGGCGGCCAACGATCTCTTCGCCGAGCTGGACCGGATGGCCGACAAGATCGAGGGTACGGAGTCCGAGGCCGAAGCGGCCGAGGCGTTCAGCGACTTCGATTTCGACGAAGGCTCGGAGTACAGGGTGGAGCTCGACGACGAGCCGTCGGAGGAGTTGGACGTCGACGCCGCGCTCGAAGAACTGAAGAGGCGGATGCAGGAGCGGGACGAAGACTGACCGTCGCCTTCGGCAGAAAACGACGAACGGTCCCTTATTCGATGGGGGCGTCGTCCGCCAGGTCCCGGAGGAAGAGCAGCCCAGCGCACTCTCCGGCCAGAAAGAGGATGTCTTCGCGCGCCGGGCGTTCCAATGGATCCGTGCGTCCGGGTCCCCCATCGACCATCAGGGTCCAGATGCGGCCGCCACGGGAACCGAGGTAGATCACCAACCCTTCTTCGTCGAAGTCGATGAGCGACGGACCTTCATCGGGATCGAACTTCGGCACGTTGGCTCCGTCCACCTCGCGGCGAGCCGGGTCGGCGGCGATGTCGAGCACCACGAAGGGGTTGAGCCGGGCCTGCCGCTGGATGTACGACCACGAGATCACGGCCCGATCGCCCTGGGCCAGATAGATGATCCGCCACAGGGGCAAGGCGAAGCGGGACCGTTCGCCGTCCGCACCCCAGAGCGACATCGTGCCCTTGGGAAGGTCGGAGGTGGGCTCCCGTTTCAGGTAGCGCGTCAGATCGATGATCTCGTCGGCCATCCTCCAATGGACCACCGACGAGGTACGGAGTCAAAAGATTCCTCGTGAGGTCGACGAAAGGAGACGCCACCGAGGGTGGCTCTCCACCCGGCGTTCGGGTAACTTTTCGGCTCCTTCACCTGAACGACCCGAACCGCACGGTTTTATGGAGAACTGGATCGGCATCGCCATTTGGCTCGTCATGGGCGCCGCAATCGGCCTCGGTATGCGCGTGGTCATCGACCGCCCCGAAGAGCAGCCTGGCCATGCCCAGATCATTGCCGTCCTCGGTGCGTTCGGAGCCCTCATCGGCGGGATGCTGGGCGTGGGAATCTTCCACCTCTGGGACCCGGTCTCCCTGAGCGCCGGCGGCATGGGCGGGGCGGTGTTCCTGGCCGTTCTTATGACCTTCATCTACCGCTGCGGTCTGCGGACGCTCATCTTACGAGCCGACGGATCGCATGTCCGACGTTCTCCGCTTCATCGACGACAACCTCGGACGCTTCCGGGCGGAGTTGTACGACTTCCTCCGCATCCCCTCCATCAGCGCCAAGTCGGAGCACGACGCCGACACCCGGCGCGCTGCCGAGTGGTTCGGTGACCGCCTCGGCGAGGCCGGACTGAGCGCCGAGATCCACGACACCGAAGGACACCCCATCGTGGTGGGCGAGTGGCGCGGAGCCGGGGCCCAGGCCCCCACCGTGCTCATCTACGGTCACTACGACGTGCAGCCGCCCGAGCCCCTCGACCTGTGGGCGTCGCCGCCCTTCGAACCCACGGAGCGCGACGGCAGGATCTACGCCCGAGGCTCGGCCGACGACAAGGGGCAGCTCTACATGCACGTGAAGGCCCTCGAGGCCTATCACGCCACCGGGGCGACGCTTCCCATCAACGTGGTCGTTCTGGCCGAGGGTGAGGAGGAGGTGGGATCCCCCAACCTCGTGCCCTTCGTGGAGTCGAATCGCGACCGTCTCGCGTGCGATGTGGTGCTCATCTCCGACACGGGGATGTTCGCCGAAGGGCTTCCTTCCCTCCTCTTCTCACTCCGGGGGCTCGCGTACTTCGAGCTCCACGTCCACGGAGCGGACAGCGATCTGCACTCCGGCGAGTACGGGGGTGTGGTGGGCAACCCGGGCAACGCGCTGTCGCGGATCATCGCCTCGCTTCACGACGACGCGGGCCGAATAGGCATCGAGTGCTTCTACGACGACGTCGTGGACTGGGATGCCGAAACGAGGCGGCAGATCGCCGCGCTTCCCCATACCGACGACGCCTTCGCCGAGGACGTGGGGGCTCCGGGGCTCATCGGGGAGTCGGGCTTCTCCACCTTGGAGCGGCTGTGGATCCGCCCCACCTGCGACGTCTGCGGAATCCTCTGCGGATACACCGGAGAGGGTGCGAAAACCGTCCTGCCGAACCACGCCATGGCCAAGGTGAGCTTCCGGCTCGTCCCCGACCAACACCCGGATCGGATCAGGGAGCTGTTCGAAGCCCACGTGAAGCGGGTCGCGCCTGCCGGTGTCACGGTGGAGGTTCGAGAGCTCCACGGCGGTCGCCCGTGGAAGGCCAGCCCTAGCGGTCCGGCATTCGAAGCCGCCGGTCAGGCGCTGGCCGAAGCCTTCGGCACCGAGCCGGTTCTCATGGGTGGCGGGGGATCCATTCCCATCGTCGTCGAGTTCGAGGAACGGCTCGAAGCCACGGCGCTCCTGGTCGGGTTCTCCCTGCCCAACTGCAATCTGCACGCGCCCAACGAGTGGTTCCCCATCGAGAACTACGAGAAGGGGATCGGGGCGTTGGCTCGGCTGTACGTAAAGCTGGGCGCGGTCGAGACCCAGGAGTAGCAGCAGCACCCACCCACCCGAGGCCCGCCGCTCTTGGATCACCTGACCTCCCTCATCCACGAGATCCACCGCCGCTCCCTTTGGCAGGTTCTGGGGATCTACCTCGCGGCCTCGTGGGGCGTGCTCCAGGTGGTGGAGGTCCTGACGGAGGCGGCAGGGCTACCGGATTGGACGCCCTCGATGGCGCTCATCCTTCTCCTGCTGGGTCTTCCCATCGTCCTGGCCACGGCCTTCGTGCAGGAGGGTCTGCCCGGGCAGGAGGACGGGGGTGAACCCGTACCGGGGCCGGGCCTCGACGGTCAGGGGGCATCGCGGGGCCACGACGGTCACGGGGCGTCGAAGGGCGACGACGGTCCGACGGCATCGATTGATCCCGGTCGTGCCGAAGCGAAGAGCTTCGACGCCGGAGCACCGGTGAATTTGGCCGCCGGCACCGGATCGCTGGATCGTCCCACCACCCGCCCGTCCACGACGCGACGGCTCTTCACCTGGAAGCACGCCCTCGGTGGAGGAGCCGCGGCGTTCCTCCTCCTCATCGCAGCCGTGGCGACGTATCTGATCATGTGGTCGACGGGTATCGGACCCGTGGGCAACCTCGTCGCTCAGGGGGTCATCGAGGAGGGTGACCAGGTGATCCTCGCCGACTTCGAGGATCGGACTGGGGAGGGACTCGGCGCCGTGGTCACGGAGGCTCTGCGCGTGGACCTGGCACAGAGCGCCGTCATCGACTTCGTGGAGCCCGCGGAACTGGCGCCTGTTCTGGGCATGATGCAGGTCGAGACCGGCTCGCCGCTCACGTCGGATCGGGCGCTGGAGGTGGCCGTCCGTGCCGGATATCCTGCGGTTCTCGAGGGTGCCGTGGCCGCAGCGGGCACCGGATACGTGGTCACGGCCACGCTGAGGGAGGCCGATACCGGCCGTTCCGTCGCCACCTTCCGGGCCTCGGCCGACGACGCCTCGGACGTCATCGCCACCATCGACGAGCTATCGCAGGACATCCGCGAGAAGTCGGGCGAGTCGCTGCGTACCATTCGCGCCGGCCAGCCCTTGGAGACGGTGACGACGGCCTCCCTGGAGGCGCTGCGCCTCTACTCGGAGGCCCGGAGCATCTTCTCGTCGGAGCCGGCTACGGCGCTGGAGCTCCTGGACCGGGCCGTGGAGATCGATCCGGGGTTCGCCATGGCGTGGAGGACCATCGGCGCCATCCACTTCAACCTCGCATCCGCCCCGCAGGACCTCATCGAAGCGGCGACGCGCGCGTACGAGAATCGCCACCGACTCACCGAGCGTGAGCGATACCTCACCGAAGCGTTCTACCACCAGTCGGTGGACTGGGACATGTATCGGGCCATCGACGCGTACAGAAACGTCCTGCGGTTGGACCCCGATGACGGCGCTGCGCTGAACAACCTCGGTATAGCGTACTCCGTGGTGGGGGAGCACGAAGCCTCGACGGACACGTGGGTCCGAGCAATGGAAGGAGAGGGCGCTAGTGCCACCGCGCTCCTCAATCTGGTGACCATCGAGCTCCGTTTCGGAGACGTGGAGACGGCCGCGACCTATCTGGCGCGCTGGGAGGAGTCCTTTCCCGAGGCCTCCGACCTCACCGAAGCGCGATTCCTGGTGGCGCTCTTCTCCGGAGCGCACGAGCGAGCCCGGGACATCGCGACGACCCGTCTCCAGGACGCCACCCTCTCTCCCGTCGAGCGCTCGGAGGCGGCGTTCTGGCTGGCGAAGCTGGAGTATCGGAGGGGGCGGTTCTCCGAGGCCCGGGACCGAATCGACGAGTCGGTCCGTGGGGTGGCGCAGATGGCTCCGCCCCTCGCCGGCATGCGATCGATGTACGGGCTCCGGGCGGAAGCCCTCCTGGGGAACCCGGCCCGCGCCGCCGCTACAGTGGAGGCGGCGTTGGAGGACGGCTCGTACGAGCGGACTCTCGGCACCTCGGGGTTCGACGGCTTGGTGGCCACCATCGTCGCATACGCGGGTGAGCCCGATCTCGTGGAGCGTGTGCGGACCCGGTGGGTTGCGGCTGGGGAGCTCGGCGGTCAAACACCCCTCGGGGAAGCCGCATTCACCCGAGCGGCCATCGTGGCGCGAGCGGCGACCGGTGACACGGTGGGTGTGGTAGAGGAGATGGAATTGTTCGTTCAGGGCCTCCCGTGCAACAACGATACGTGTTGGGTCCTCGAGAGGGCATTCGTAACCGCGGCGGCCGGTCACACCGACGCGGCCATCAGGCGATACGAACGGGTGGGCAATGTCGACGAGTTCTTCTTCGATCTTCTCGGAATCACGGACGTTCACGCCGACCTTCGCCTCGGTCCCCTATATGAGGAGGCCGGGGATACGGCGCGCGCCGCCGATGCGTACCGGAGGATCATCGGTCTCTGGTCCGATGGCGACGCGGAGGCCCGTCGGGTCGTCGAAGCCTTTCGGGTGCGTCTCGAGGCTCTCGGTGCGGCGCAACGCCCGTAGTCACACGCCAGAAGCTTCCGGCGGGCTGTCGCTCCAATAGCGGTAAGGCAATAGCGGGCTCGCACCGGGAAGCCTAGATTCGCGCCAGCGACCGGGAAGCCGTGCCCGTCCGGCGCTCGATGGGGCTGGGGCGTCCCACCCTCCGGAGCCCACGTCGCTGATACGCATCCGCTGATGAGGACACCCGCTTGGACCGTCTGAAGCAACTGATCCACGAGGTCCACCGACGGTCGCTCTGGCAGGTTCTGGGCATCTTCCTGGCGGCGTCGTGGGGCGTCCTCCAGGTGGTGGAGGTCCTTACCGAGACCGCCGGCCTGCCCGACTGGACCCCCACCATGGCCCTGGTGCTCCTGCTCCTCGGCCTCCCGGTCTGTCTGGCGACGGCCTTCGTGCAGGAAGGTCTGCCCGGTGACAGCGGACCCTCGTCCGCCGACCCGTCCAATGCTTCGCTCGGCACCACGCCCGCGGGCGCCGACCGCGCGACCCATCCCGCGACTCATGCGGGAGGGGGCGACCCGGCGGCGACGGCCGCGAAGAGCGCACCCGTCGAGAATCTGGCGGCCGGCACCGGCTCCCTCGACCGGCCCACCACGCGCCCCTCCAAGACCCGCCGTTTCCTGACGTGGCGCAACGCCATCCTCGGAGGCGTGGGTGCCTTCGCCCTTCTCGGCTTCTCGCTCCTCGCGTATTTCGTCATGTGGTCCACGGGCATCGGGCCCGTGGGGAATCTGCAGGCCCAGGGCTTCATCGACGAGGGCGACCCGGTCCTCCTCGCCGACTTCGACAACCGGTCCAACGACCCGACGTTGGGCGAGGTGGTGACAGAAGCCCTTCGGGTGGACCTGGCCACCACCGACGCCATCACCGTCGTGGAGGCGTCCGCGGTCTCCGAGATCCTGACCATGATGGACCGCGAGGAGGACACGCCCGTACGCGCCGGCGTGGCCCAGGAGGTGGCCCTCCGCGGGGGCTACCGGGCCATCATCGAGGGCGAGGTCGGCTCTGCCGGCTCCGGATACGTCCTCCTGGCCAGCATCCGGAGTGCGTCGGACGGGCAGACCATCGCGACCTTCCGGCGCACGGCAGCCGACGCCGGGGAGGTCATCGCGGCCATCGACGGGTTGTCGCAGGACATCCGCGAGCGCGCCGGCGAATCCCTCCGGTCCATCCGGGCCGACGAGCCCCTGGAAGCCGCCACCACCGGCTCGCTGGAGGCTCTCCGCCTCATGACCCAGGCCATCGAGGCACGTGGTAGGGGAGAGTCCGCGCGGGCCCAGGCTCTCCTTGAGGGGGACCTCCGCGTGGATCCCGACTTCGCCATGGCGTGGCGGAAGCTCGCCGTGGTTCTCCAGGAAACGGGCAACGATCAGACCGCCATTCGTGAAGCATCCACCCGGGCGTACGAGCTGCGGGAGCGGCTCACCGACCGAGAGCGCTACCAGGCCATCGCCCAGTACCACAACGACGTGACCTTCGACCTCGACGCCGAGATCGACGCCTACCAGACGCTCCTGGACATCTATCCCGACGACGCGACAGGGCTGAACAACCTCTCCATCGCGTACTCCGACAAGGCCCTCTGGGAGGAGGCAGCCGAGCTTCTCCGGCGCGCCGTCTCCGGACCCGGTACGTCCCATTCGGCGTACACCAACCTGGTCTTCTACGAGACCTTCGCAGGGAACTTCGACGCTGCCGACGAAGCGCTGGTCGAGCTCGAAACCAGGTATCCGGGGTCGGACCTCTGGAGCAACTGGAGCGGATTCATTCTCGCGTTTTCGTCCTGGGACACCGAGGAGGCGCTGGTGAGGGCCCGAGCCCTCCAGGGCCTTCCCGACTCCCCCACCTATCGCCGCACCGGGACGCGAGGCCTCGCCCTCACCTACACCCTCGATGGGGAGTTCGCCGCGTCCACCGAGGTCTTCGAAGGAGCCCGCCTGGAAGCTCGTCGCGACGGAGCCCTCGGAGACGTGATCGCGGCCTGGCGGGACGAGGCTCGTGCGATGGATCTCCTGGCGGGCCAGGACCCGAGGCCGTTCTACGAGGAGATGTTGAACAGCGGTCTCCTCGACGAGATCGACCCCGCGTTGCGACCGAACTTTGGACTCATTCCGGAGCTGGCCGAGGTCGGATTCACCGCCGAGGCGTCGCGGCTATTGGAGGAGTGGAGGGGCGCGGCCGGTGAGGTCCAGTCCGGGGCCATCGAGGAGGTCGAGGAGATCCTCGAGGCCGTGGTCGCAGGGCTGGAGGACCCGGCGTCGGGCGCCCAGGGCCTCGAGCGAAAGCGTCGCGACTGGGACTGTGCCCGCTGCTTCGCGTGGGAGATCGGGACGCTGTACGAGCGGGCGGGCGACACCGAGGCCGCCATCCGTGAACGCCAGCGCTCTCTCGAGGCCGGTCAGGACTTCTACTTCGGGATGCACCGCCTGGCCGCCCACGAGTCGCTCGGCCGCCTGTACGAGGCCCAAGGGGAGACCGAGCAGGCCTTGGAGCACTACCGCGCCTTCGCCGGCCAGCTCATCGGCGGAGACGAGACGCCGAAGCTCAGGGGCGTACTGGCCCGGATCAACGCCCTGGGAGGACGTCAGCCCGTACGCTGATCAGGGCCCCGGCCGGCCGAAAAGCTCAGGGAAGAGGTCGAGTGAGGAGGGAGCGTGCCGGTCGTGGGCATCATCCGCCGTGCCCGTCGTTCGCACGATCCCAAGTCACTCGCCGGCGGTCTCCACCATCGCTGCCGCCCTCAGCAGTGCCCGCGCCTTGTTCAACGTCTCCTCGTACTCCGCCCCGGGATCCGAATCGGCGACGATGCCCGCCCCGGCCTGCACGTACGCCTGCCCGCCGGTGGCGACCACCGTGCGAATGGTGATGGCCGTGTCCATGGTGCGCCCGCCGTAGTTGAAGTGACCCACAGCTCCGGCGTACGGACCCCGTCGTACGGGCTCCAAGTCGTCGATGATCTCCATGGCCCGGACCTTGGGGGCTCCGGATACCGTTCCGGCCGGGAAGCAGGCGCGGAAGACGTCCACCGCTCCGAGCCCCTCCCGGAGGCGGCCTTCGACCTGGCTCACGATGTGCATGACGTGGGAGTACCGCTCGACCAGCATCAGATCGGGAACGTGGACGGAGCCGTACTCCGCGACGCGTCCCACATCGTTGCGCCCCAGATCCACCAGCATGCGATGCTCGGCCAACTCCTTTTCGTCGGCCAGCAGGTCGTCGGCGAGAGCCCGTTCCTCCTCTGCGCTTCTCCCGCGCGGACGGGTCCCGGCGATGGGGCGGACGGTGACCACGTCGTCTTCCACCCGCACCAGGACTTCGGGCGAACTGCCGATGAGGGCGACGCCGTCCAGGTCGAGGAAGTAGAGGTACGGCGACGGGTTGATGCTCCGTAGCGCCCGGTACAGGTCGAACGGCTCCGCCCGCAACGAAAGACCGAGTCGTTGGCTGAGCACCACCTGGAAGGCATCCCCTGCGAGGATGTACTCCTTGATGCGTTCGACCCCCGCCTCGAAGTCGTCGCGACTGGTGGAGCTGGTGAAGGGTGGATCGTCCTCGGGCTCGGCGCCGAGTGCCAGCGGAGCGGGGCTCGACCCCTTTGCCAGGCGGTGGACGATCTCCTCCGTCCGTCGGGCCGCGTCGTCGTAGAGAGCTCGGAGCTCCTCCGTCCTCGACCTCTCCCCCCCGAGGGCTGCACCCACCGGCACCGCGGCGATGGCCATGGCCCGGCCGCGCAGGTTGTCGATGGCGAGGACGATGTCGGTGAAGACGAAGAGGCCGTCGGGGATGCCCAGATCGTCGTATGGGGCGTCGGGCAGATCTTCGATGTGGCGCACGATGTCGTATCCGAAGAACCCGACGGCCCCACCCCAGAACCTCGGCAGCCCATCCACCTGCGCCGGCCTCCACGCCCGCAGGCGGGCATCGAGGTCCGCCAAGGGGTCATCAGAGGCGACGGCCACCCACCCTCCATCCGGCGTCCATGTCGACACTTCGCCGTCCTGAAGGCGCCATGCGGACGACGGCCGGGTTCCAAGGAAGGAGTATCGGGCCCATTGTTCTCCTCCGACCACGGACTCCAACAGGAATCCGAAGGGAGCTTCCGCTAGCTTGGCGTACGACGTCACCGCGGTGTCGACGTCGAAGAGGAACTCCCTCCACACCGGCACGAGGTTCGACTCGGCCGCGAGCGACGAGAAGCGTTCGAATGACGGGAAGAGCTGCATGAAGACGGCCGATGGGGGAGAGGCCCGGTGAGCGACCCAATGTCCAAGAGCCCAGGAGAGGCGTCAACGCCGCTCCTCGCCGTGGACACCGGCGGGACGTTCACCGATCTGGTGCTCCTGGACCAGGGCGAGATCCGGACCCTGAAGGTTCCGTCCACCCCCGACGATCCTGCCCGCGCGGTGCTGGAGGGCATCGAAGAGATTCTCGGGGAAGGACGCGCCTTCGTCCTGCTCCACGGATCCACCGTGGCCACCAACGCTCTCCTCGAACGAAGGGGAGCCCGGGTGGTCCTGGTCACCAACGAGGGCTTCGAAGACGTCATCGAGATCGGGCGACAGAACCGACCCCAGTTGTATGCGCTGGTGGGCCGTCGGTTGCCTCCCCTCGTGGCCAGGGACGACCGCCTGGGAATCCCAGGCCGGCTCGGGCCGGACGGCGAAGAGATCACCCCTGTCGACGAGGAACGTCTCGCCGCCCTTCCCGACGAGATCCGCCGACACGAGGCCGAGTCCGTCGCCGTCTGCCTTCTTCACTCCTACGCCGACGCGACCCACGAGGAGGCCGTAGCGGCAGCCCTGGACGGGCTGGGGCTCCCGCTTTCCGTGTCGAGCCGTCTCCTCCCCGAGTTCCGTGAGTACGAGCGCACGTCCACGACGGTCCTCAACGCGTACGTGGCTCCGGTCATGGACCGATACCTGGGTCGTCTCGATGCCGAGTCGGGAGCCGAGCGGGTCACCATCATGGGTTCCAACGGCGGGGCCCTCCCCATCGCTCGCGCCCGGCGTGAGCCCGTCCACACCGTTCTATCCGGCCCCGCCGGAGGCGTAGTCGGGGCCCTCGCCTGGGCGAAGCGCGCGGGTCACGACTCCATCCTCTCCTTCGACATGGGGGGCACGAGCACCGACGTCTCCCTTTGTCCCGGGCGCCCGCTCCGGACCCGGGAGTTCAGCATCGGCAGTCAGCCGGCGGCCATCCCGGTCCTGGACATCCACACCGTGGGGGCGGGTGGCGGCTCCATCGCGAGGGTCGACGCCGGTGGCGCCTTGCGCGTCGGGCCCCGGAGCGCGGGAGCGGTGCCCGGACCCGTCTGCTACGGTCGAGGAGGAACCGAGGTCACCGTCACCGACGCCCACGTGTGGCTTGGGCGCCTCCCGGCGGACGCGTTCCTCGGCGGCGGCCGGACGCTGGACAAGGCTGCGGTGGAGACCCCACTCCGCAGCGTGGCCGACGCGCTGGGAGGAAGCCTCGACGACGCTGCAGAAGGGATACTCGCCGTGGCGGACACGGCCATGGAACGTGCCCTCCGCGTCATCTCCGTGGAGCGCGGCTACGACCCCGTCGACTTCGCCGTCGTCGCCTTCGGCGGCGCGGGTGCCCTCCATGTCGTCGAGCTCACCGACCGACTCGGGGCCCGAAAAGCCATCGTACCGCCCGATCCGGGGCTCCTTTCAGCGTACGGGATGCTGGCGTCTCCCGTCACGCAGGAAACGTCGCGCACCGTGCTTCTCACTACCGACGACCCGGAACTGGACCACAAAGTCTCCAGCGCCCTGGCCGAACTGGAGTCCAGCGCCACGGCGGCCATGGAGGGCGAAGGCGTGGATCCCGACATGCTTTCGGTGGAGCGCTGGATCGACGCCCGGTACGCGGGCCAGAGCTTCGAGCTCGGCGTGCCGGCCGCGGGCTGGGTGGACGCTTTTCACACCGCCCACGAGGAGCGGTACGGGTACCGTCGAGCCGCGACTGCGTTGGAGGCCGTGACGCTCCGTGTGGTGGTCTCGGCGCCGCCCCCCCTGGTCTCGGCCCGCCCCTTGGAGGAAGCCACGTCGGCACCTCCCCTGGTCGCACGGGAGGTGATTCACGGAGGTCGAACCCACGAGGCGAGGAGCGTGCGGCGGTCCGACCTTCGCGCCGGGCACGAGTTGGCGGGCCCGCTCATCGTCGAGGAGTACAGCGGCACCACCTGGGTGCCCCCGGAATGGGCACTTCGCGTCGACGGGCGAGGCTGTTTGCACCTGACCCCCGTCTGATCGGGTTATCTTCAACGCTTGCGTACCGCCCAACTCTCGACCATGGCCAAAGCAGACACGCGAACCACGCCAAGCGACGCCGACACTGGCGTCGAGGCCAAGGAGCTGAGACCCCCGTACCTGTACGCGGGCATCGCCGGGCTGGCGGTCTTCGCCCTCTACGCCTTCACGCTCGCGCCCACGACGGCCTTCTGGGACACGAGCGAGTACATCGCCACCGCCGACATCCTGGGGATCCCGCACCCACCGGGGAACCCGCTCTTCGTGGTCCTGGCCAAGGCGTGGACGCTCCTGCTGGCGCCCTTCGGGCTTTCCGTCGCCGTGAGGGTGAACCTCTTCAGCGCGGTCATGAGCGCCACGGCCCACGGGCTCTGGTTCCTCGTGGTCCACCACATCCTCCGCTACTTCTCGGAGGATCGCGTCTTCCGTCTGGTGGGGGCATCGGTCGCGGTGCTGGTGAGCGCCACGGCCTTCACGGTATGGAGTCAGTCGAACGTCAACGAGAAGGTCTACACGGTCTCCTTGCTGACCATCGCCTTGCTCTCGTGGCTGGCCTTCCGGTGGCAGGAGAACCTGGGGAAGGGTAAGGACGACAACCTCCTGATCCTCATGATGTTCGTTCTGGCGCTCAGCGTCGGGAACCATCTCATGGCCTTCCTGGCGGCCCCCGCCATCGGCCTGTTCATCCTCTGGGTCCATCCTCAGACGCTGACGAACTGGCGCCTCTACGCCGCGGGAGCCGCGGCGGCCATCGTCGGCCTCTCCATCCACCTCTTCCTCCCCATCCGGTCCGGCCTGGGTCCGGTCATCAACGAGGCTGCCCCGACATGCCCCGACATCGGCTCGGCCATCGGGGCCGTGGTGACGTACGGCAAAGCCGGTTGTGTCGCTCTGGCCGAGGCGCTCAACCGGGACCAGTACGTGAAGCCCCCATTGGTGCCTCGACAGGCTCCGTTGAGTTCACAGTTCGTGAATTACCTCCAGTACTTCGATTGGCAGTGGGCCCGGTCGCTGGCCGGCGAGAGCACCGTCTTTCCCCGGATCCGCCTGCCCTTCACCATGCTCTTCACCGGGTTGGGCGTGTGGGGTGCCATCGAGCACCTGCGGCGCGACAAGGCGAGCTTCATCTACATGGCGACCCTGTTCGGGACGCTCTCCGTCGCCCTGATCTACTACCTCAACTTCAAGTACGGGTACTCGCTCCTCGCCCCCGTCCAGGACCGCAGCCTCCACGAGGTCCGCGAGCGCGACTACTTCTTCATCGCCTCCTTCTCCGTGTGGGGGCTCTGGGCGGGAATGGGGATCGCCACCCTCTGGAAGGAAGCGGCTCAGGAGGCCAAGGCGACGCTGGCGAGGACCAGTCCGGTGCTGGGTTTGGCGCTCATCCCCCTGATCCTCAATTGGGGATGGGCCGTGCGGAGCGACGACTACGCCGCCCGGGACTGGGCCTACAACCTCCTGATGAGCGTGGAGCCGTACTCCGTCCTCTTCACGAACGGAGACAACGACACCTTCCCCCTCTGGTACCTCCAGGAAGTCGAGGGCATCCGTCGGGACGTCACCGTCATCGTGACGTCGTACCTCAACACGCCCTGGTACACGAAACAGCTCAAAGAGCTGACGAAGCCGTGTCCCGACGGAGTCGACCCTGCGAGCGACTGGAGCGTCATCCAGTGCCAGCGGCCCTACACCTTCGAGAATACGGACGCGGCGTACGTGACCGACGTGTCTCAGGCCGGAGACAAGACTCCCATCGTCATCGACGAGATCCGGGAGCCCACGGTCTCCATCATTCCGCTGACGGACGAGCAGATCGACGAGGCGGCCGGCGGCCTGGCCTTCGTGGAGGAGCCGGTTCTGGTTCGGATCGGAGACATCGAGGCGCGGATCCCCGGCGGACAGTATCTCTCCCCGTGGCAACGGTTCGCGCTCTCGCTCATGGTCACCGCCATCGAGGACCGCCCCATCTACTTCGCCTCCTCGGGGAATGCCGCGATGTCGTTGGGGGTGGAGCCGTACCTCGTTCGCCAGGGCCTGGCCTTCCGACTCAACAACGGGCCGCCGGCCGAGGAGGAGGAGGGCGCCTACGTTCAGCTGGGTGACCCCACCCTCACACCCGTCACCGGGCGGTGGCTCGACCCCGACCGAACGGCGCTCCTGGTCGACGAGGTCTTCATCCATCGTGGCGGCCTCCCCGATGAGTGGGAGCACTGGCCCGACATCGCCACCATCGGCATCCCCAACTACTACGCCTGGGTCTACCTCGCCCTACTCCAAGAGGCGATCCAGTCGGGTGACGGTGCGGCCATCGAGGCGTACCGGCTCCGCTACGACGCGTGGACGGAGCTGGGCACGCCCTAGCCTCGCCCGGGTCAGAGCTCCACCGTCGTACCCAGGCCGTCCCGGTTCGCCGCCTCGAGGACGCGTGCGGCCACCGCCACGTCCTGTACAGCGTTCCCCACGGACTTGAAGAACGTCACCTCGTCGTCGTGGGTTCGGCCCGCGATCCGTCCGAGCACCACATCGCCCAGCTCTGCTACCATCACCGACTCGTCCACGGCTCCGTCGGCGATGGGCCCGGCGATGTCTCCCGCCTCCTCGAGGATCGCCTCCCGCTGATCTACGATGACCCTGGCGCGGCGGATCAGCTCGGTGTCCACTTCCCGCATTTCGGTGGTGTAGGAGCCCACGCCCGTGACGTGGGTGCCGGCCTCGACGCGGGCCCCGTCGAACACCGGCGTCGAACTGCTCGTGGCCGCGATGACGATGTCGGCTCCGGCCAACGCCTCATCGGAATCGTCGACCCGGCGGGCGCGGATGCCCTCGAGCTCATCGACGAGGCGGTCGGCGCTGTCACCGCTGCGGGACACCACCCTGACCTCCTCCACGTCACGGACGCATCGCACGGCCTCGAGCTGGGTCCTTGCCTGGACTCCCGCTCCGAAGAGAGCAACGGTGGTGGCGTCGGCGCGGGCCATGAGGTCGGCGGCCAGTCCACCCACGGCGCCCGTGCGCAGCGCCGTCAGGAAGGTCCCGTCCATGAGCGCCTGCGGCCGCCCCGTGTCCGCCTCCAGGACCAGAACGACGGCGTGAATGGCCGGCAGACCCTTCGACGCGTTTCCGGGGTTCACGGAGACCACCTTCGCCGCCAACCGGTCCGGCTCCTCGAGGTGGGCGGGCATGAAGAGGCTCACGCCGTGGGACGTCTGGAGGGCAAGCCGCACGGGGACCGTGGCGCGCCCCGACGCGAGTGCGCCGAACGCGTCGCGCATCGCATCGATGGCGGCGGGCATGTCCGTGGCAGCGCGCACGTCGGCGGCGGAGAGGATTCGTAGGTGCATGGGGCGGGGTCGGATGGCGAACGGATGGTGGAGCGCACCATGATAGGTCCATGACCTCAGGACGCGATATCGTGGTCGTCGGTGCCGGGATCTTCGGCGTGACGGCGGCCTTGGAGTTGGCCCGAAGGGACTGGAGCGTCACCCTCCTCGATCGGGGTCCGGTTCCCCACCCCGACGCCTCCTCCACGGACATCAGCAAGATGATCCGCATGGACTATGGCTCCGACGTCTTCTACCACGAGTTCGCGGAAGCGGCCCTGGACGGATGGGAGCGGTGGAACCGGGAGTGGACCCGACCTCTGTACCACGCCGAGGGATTCCTCGTCCTCGCCGACGGCCCCATGGGCCCGGGAGGCTTCGAGTACGAGAGCTTCCGGGTGCTGCGCGAGCGCGGGTACGAGCCCGAGCGGATCGGCCCGGACGATCTCCGCCGTCGATTTCCCGCGTGGTGTGCCGAAGCGTACCCCGACGGGTACTTGAGCCCGAGGGGTGGATGGGCCGAAAGCGGAGCCGTCGTGGGGTGGCTCCGGGACCAGGCGGAGGCGGGCGGCGTTCGAATACGCCAGGTGTCACCCACCGTCGTCGACGACGGGGTCCACCTCGAGACGGGAGAGCGCCTCGCCCCCGACCACGTCGTGGTGTGCGCAGGGGCGTGGACCCCGGGCCTCGTCCCGGAGTCGGCCGCGCTCCTCTCGTCGGTCGCCCAGCCGGTGCTTCACTTCGAGGTGGAGCCGGACGCATACCGGGGCGCGGCCTTCCCGCCATATGCAGCGGACATCGCGGCGTCGGGCTGGTACGGATTCCCTGCACTCGAGGACGGCCGCCTCAAGCTCGGCCATCATGGACCGGGCAGGAGGGTCGCCCCCGACGAGCGCGGAAGCGTGTCCCCCGACCACGTCGCCCGGGCCCGCGACTTCTTCCGGAGCGCGCTCCCCGCACTGGCGGATGCCCCACTCGTGGGATCGCGGGTGTGCATGTACTGTGACAGCCGCGACGGTGATCTGCTCATCGACCGCCTGCCCGGTCGGCAAGACGTCACGGTAGCCGCCGGAGGAAGCGGTCACGGGTTCAAGTTCGCCCCGCTCCTCGGCGCCGTCATTGCCGACGCGGTGGAAGGACGGACGAATCGGTGGGGAGCACGCTTTCACTGGCGCCCGCCGTCCGACCCCAGAAGCGAAGAAGCGCGACTTCTACTCAACGGAGATCCCGAAGCATGAAGTACATCCATACCGACGCCGCACCCCAGCCCGCCGGACACTACAGCCAGGCCGTCGTCTACGGAGGCGTGGTGTATGTGGCCGGTATGCTCGGGCACGATCCGGAGAACCCCGACAAGGACCTCGGTGGACCCGGCGAACAGGCACGCCAGGCCCTACGGAACGTGGAGAAGGTGCTGCAGGCGGCCGGGTCCGGTCTGGATTGCGTCGTCCGAATGGAAATCTTCGTGTCGGACGTGGAGTACTGGGGCCCGGTAAACGAGGTCTACACCGAGGTCATGGGGGATCACAAACCCGCCCGAGCCATCGTGCCGGTGAAGAGGTTCCGGGACCCGTACCTGCTGGAGATCGTCGCTACGGCAGCCCTAGGACGCTGAGTCGTCCCCTCGGGCCAGGATGCTTGGCGCGGCCGCTCAAACCCCCATGCGGGGCAGCGTCATGTTGTCCAGGAAGAGCCGATCCTTCGGAGACAGGGAACTGACACCGTCCGCGTCGACCACCTCGAGGAGGCGCATGACCTCTTCGCGGTTCAGGGGGTGGAGCGTGCCCATGTTGATGCCGTGCCAGCGTTCACGGTCTTCCTGCTGGCGGACGCCCTTCGACGAATAGTACGAGTTGGGCGCCTCGACCCTGCGATTGGCCTCGATACGCTGTTTCTTCCAGCGCCGGTACCAGATCCTGAAGGCGAAGCCCCCGATGACGGCCGCGAGTGCGGCGGGTAGCAAGAATGTCATCATCTGACCCATGTCCCCGATTCCCAACAGCGGAGGCACCCCCCTGGACGCCTCGATCTCCGTACTGACTTAGACGCAACGACGAAGGTGAAAGTTGCAGCGGGATGGCGTCGAGACGCAACGGGGGGTGGTATCGTATCCGGGAATCGACGCCTTCAGCCCCCGATACCCGCGGGAGGTCTCCGCTTCACGGCAGGACGAAGGGCCACCCGCCCAGGCCCGGAAGGGGCGGGTCTCAAGACGGGTCCAGAGGTCGTTCCCTCGTCGCGGACTTCCAAGACATAGTCGAAGAGCTCCGGCCGGGCCTCCACGGCGTCGCCCCGACTGAAGAGGACGATTCGGGGGATCTCGCGGAGCAGGCCCTTCGTGAGGACCAGGGTCCGGATCCTGGCTTCTTCATCGAGGCGGTCGAAGGGCTGCTCCACGGCGAGAGAGGCGACGACACTCCCGCGGCCGGCCACGAGGGAGGCGGCGGCCAGTCGTAGCGCCATGCGCCCGGCGGCCAGATCCTCCTCGGCGAGAGGCGTCAGAACGCCCTCGCTGCCCTGCAGGTGGACGGTCTCGTCGTCCACGGTGACGGCGAGGATGCGGGCTCCCGAAATGCGGGAAACGAAGCGGGAGGCCCGATCGAGAAGGAGATCGGTGGCCCGGGCGCGCCGGGCGCTCCTCACGCGCGCCAGGGCCGTCACGACGTCACCCTTCACACCCTCGGGAGCCGGACCTACACGCTCGGCCGACGCATCACGGAACTCGCGCAGGCGGGCGCGAAGCAGCTCCACCCGCTCCGAGCCGGCCTCCACCGCGGCGTGGAGGGTCAGAGAGCGGCGCTCGAGCTCGCGAAGGTGGTCCGGCTTCGGCTCGAGCTGCTCCCAGCGGCTCCGCCACCAGCTCCCATCCTGCACCACCGACTCGTACTGGTCCCGGAGCTCGGCCAGAACCTCGTCGTAGTGGCTCGCGAGCACCCGGCCACAGGTGGGGCACGGAGCCTCGGGTCCGGCCGACTCCATCTGTCGGATCCGGGCCCTCAACTCCCGTGCCCGGTCACGATAGGCGTTGAGGGTGGTCTCGGCGTCCTGGCGTTCCCGGTGCCAGTCCATGGTTGCCACCTCGAGATCCCCATCGATTTCGGTGACGTCGGCCCGAGTGTTGAGGAGCTCCTTGCGAGCGGAGTCGAACTCCATCTGCAGTTGGCCGGGATCGACGCGTACGGCGCCTCGTGCCGGTCGCTCTCCTGGAGTGTCGCCTTCCGTGATCGGGGCACTTCGAGCACCGAGCGCCTCCAACGCCCGATCGACCAGCCCGAGGCCACGGCTTTCGGCCACCGCATCGGCTGCCCTGCGAAACGCACCCTCCAGGGTCTCCACGGGTTCACCACGCCACCACCGCGCGATTGCACCCTCCGGGCCCGTCGAGCCCGACTCCACGATGAACTGGGCCACGGCCCGCCGGGCCCGTCCGTCGCCTCCGAGGACCGCCGTGAGCCCCGACGGCACCGATGTCGACAGGCGACCCAGCCCCTCGATCTCTCCGTCCATGGCCTCCACGTCACCGTGGGGCCGATCCACCATGCGGTCCGGTACGTCCGCGAGAACCTCGGCCACGACGTCGACCGCATCCGTACTCGCGGTGCCGTCGCGCTCGAGCTCCGCGAGGACGGCCTCGCGGAGGATCCGCGGCGCCTCGTCGGAGCTTCTCGCTTCGGCGGGTGCCCTCAGGTCCCGCCCTGCCTCCACCACCAGGTGCAGAGCCTCGCTCCGCAGGGCCCGGAGAGGCTCACCCTGTAGGGCGAGGACGTCGAAGGGCGTGGCGCCCTGCAGCCTCATCCGCACGATCTTGTCCCCGATCCCTCCGGGGATCTCCCGACTCACCTCGCTCACGCGTCGGCGGACCCGCTCGTCGTCCCCCGGTACCACCTTGATGGGCGCCAGCGCGACCACGGGTCGACCCCGAATGAGGTGGAAGTCGACCTCGCCCGAAGCGAGATCGGCGACCAGGAAGCCCTTCTCGTCAGCAGCCTCGTTCCACGGATCGAGAGCCACCCGTTCGAGAGAGCCGGGGTACTGGACGTTCCCGGCCAACATCGTCCGCGCGTGCTCGCCACCCAATGCCACGTAGTCCCACTCCGCGGGGTCCACGACGAGGCCCTGCTCGCTTCGTGACGCCTCGGCGTGCAATACGAGCACGTTCCACCGCATGCGCGGATCCGGGTCCGGGGGGGCCGGCGGTTGGCGAATGACCGACCGATGGGGAACGAGACATGCGTGCAGCCCGAGGCGTTCGATGAGAATGGAGCGGGTCAGGCCGGTGGCGGCCTCGACGTTGGGAAAGGTGTCGAGGACGGCGAGCGCTCCGGGATCACCGGGACGGCGAGAAGTGTCTCGAGGGCCCGCCACCATGAGGACGGGCGTTTCGGGAAGCGCCACACGTAGCGTCTCCAACCCACGCGCGAGCGCGATGACCGCACTGGCCGGCGGATCGGGGCGATCGAAGACGTCGCCCGCGACGACCACGGCGCCGGGTGCGAGGTCCACCACGGCCTGGATCGCTCGTTCGAAAGCGGCGGCGACGTCCCGCTCCCGCATGTTGGCACCCTGCTCCATCCGCCCGTAGGCACGAAAGCCCAGATGCAGATCCGAGAGGTGAGCGACGATCACGGAACCGGCAGTTCCTTGAAGCCCGCCAGGGCGTGCCTCGATCCCGCTTCGTCGTCCCGGCGGACTACGACGAGCGTCACGTCCTCGGACACCAGAGGGGTGGCGCGTTCACGACCGCGACTCTGCGACCTCCGGTACCGGGTGGCCACCCAACCCGGGGGCAGACCGGACGGGTCCAGATCG
>CALJKZ010000287.1 GCA_937983085.1 uncultured Gemmatimonadales bacterium | reverse complement strand
ACCAAGGCGCTGCGGGCGGCGTCGAAGGCGTCTTCGCGCCCCGCGTTCGCGAAGAGCGACTACCTCACCGGCACGACCGTCTGCTCGGCAACGGCGCTCGTCGTGATGGCGAAGGCGGGCTCGCTCGGCAAGGACGCGGGGACGTTCGACTACCGAGGGATGAAGGAGGTCCAGGAGGGCCTGGCGTGGCTGGACCGGTACATGGACATCCGGAAGGAGCCCACCATCAGCCATGGCGCGTACGTGCGGTCGGACTCGCAGCGCGGCTACGCGGCCTACCTCTACGCCATCCAGCGGCTCAGCATGCTCCTCAGCATCGAGGTGCTGGGCGGCGAGCGCTGGTACGCCACGGGTGCGCTGCACCTGGTCGACACGCAGCAGACCGACGGCAGCTGGATCGAGGGCACGACGCGCGTGCTGAACGGCCCGGTGCGCACGACCACGTCGGCGCTGCTCTTCCTCGCGCGCGCCACGCCTGCGGTCACGGAGCGCAGCGACGACTGACCGCGCGTCGATCTCAGGCGCGCGACCCGAGGCCGCGCGAGACGCCGAGCCCGGCGAGGATCATCACGGAGGCGGGTCGCTGCCGACCGCGGAGGGACACCGGACGCCGAGTTGACGTCCCGGCTCCGGCGACGCGCGGTCATCTCAGCGGCAGGGAGATCGGGACGATCGGGCGGAACCCTGTGACCTCGGGGAGCAGTTCGGCGTACTCGCGGGGTCGCGGCCAACCGCTGTCTGGATCGAGGGGCTCTCTTCGCGCGACGTCCAGGTCGTCGAGCGTGTTCCAGACCGAGCCGCCGCGCAGCACCGGATTGCGCCCATCGGGGTCTCGGTGCAACGCGTCGATCGCCGGAGCGGTGCCGCGCATCGACCAGTCGTCGCGGCACATCTCCGCCGCGTTGCCGATCACGTCGTGCAGGCCGAAGACGTTGGGGACCAGGACGCCCGCCGGCTGCAACGCGCCCCGTGTCGTCTCGACGCTGTGGATGCACTCGCTCGTAAGATCGGAGACGGAGTCCATCGTGAAGTACCACTTGTGACGCGAGAAGCCGCGTGCAGCGAGCTCCCACTGAGCCTCCGTGGGGAGCTGCATGCCCACTGACGCAAGGAGCGCCTCGACCTCGTCGGGTCCGTGGCCCGTTGCCGGAAAGCCGTCGTCCGCGGCCGGCGCCTCGCCGCGCAGCCGCCGCCACTGCCCGCGGGTGAACTCGGTACGGGCGATGAGGAACGGCTCCGTGACAAGGACGAACCGCCGCGTCTCGTTGCGCGGTGGAAGAAGCGCTTGGATCTCGTATGGAGAAGGCCCCTCGAGGTAGTAACTCCCGGGAACTAGGGCGAGTTCCT
This sequence comes from uncultured Gemmatimonadales bacterium, assembly GCA_937983085.1. Lineage (GTDB taxonomy): Bacteria > Gemmatimonadota > Gemmatimonadetes > Longimicrobiales > Gaopeijiaceae > UBA2589. The sequence goes on along the minus strand of CALJKZ010000287.1, from coordinate 2,641 downwards.
CACTCGTGCTCAAGTGTTGGAAGACCGCGACCGGGAGGCGCTCCTCAGTAGGTTGCGACGATACTCGACCCGGCCGTTCGATGAGCCGACGCGGAGCCACCCACTCAAGCCTCAAGAAGCGAACGCCGGGCGTCGCGCGCTCGATCCTTCGGCCCAACTCGCAGAGCCTGACCTCGGATCCCGCCAGCCAAAGCGGAGCTTGCTCGAGCTCGGGTGCGGAGTCGCCGTCGAACATCGGCAGCAGAGAACGCACGAGTCGAACGCCGCCGCCGATCACGCTGGAGTGCCCGGCGACAGGCTGTTCGGGGCGCCAGTCGAGCGCGCCTCCGATCAATTGAGTGAAGCCGAGGCTCGCATACCCTGCGAATCCATCCACGCCCACGTCGGGATGACGCAGGCTCTCGCTCGCCGGAGACGACTCGCCGACGGTCCATTCGGCCATGTTCCCGACCATGTCGAAGAGTCCCATGGCGTTTGGCAACTTCGTCGCGACTAACGGAGGCGGTGCGGAGGGCCCGGACTGGGGGACGTTCAGCGCGCACCAGGCGTAGTCGAGCGCGTCGCCTGGTTCGCGTCCCCACGGGAAATCAGCTCGGACTCCCGCGAACGCGGCGAGGGTCCACTCCGCCGCTGTCGGCAGTCGGCCGCCGAGAGACCGCGCGACGTTTCGTGCCCACCAACTCCGCATCGTCGCCCAGGCGCGATCGTCCCGCTCGGACGCCCGCTCACCCGAAGATAGTTCCATCTCGCTACATGCGAGTTCCCAGTGGAACAGCCGTTCCGGGTACTCGGCCCTCGCGATCAGGAACGGCGCGACGCGGACCGTGATCCCCGTGCCATCGTCGTTGCGGGGACCGGGGACACGTTCGCCCGGCACGAGCGAGTACTCGAGGAAGCCCGAGACGCGTGCGGACTCGATCGTGATCGCCTGGCGCAGCACCGCGACCTCGCGGCGCACCCCGCCGCACTCGAACCGCGCGCCACCGGCGAGCTCGAGATCGTCGAACGACGCGGCGACGAACGCGGCGACCGCGCGGCGGGTCTCGGGCGACGCAGCGTCCCAGGTCTCGAAGGACTCGAGCGTGGCGCGCGCCGTCTGGACGTCACACGGTTCCGCCGACCACGGCTCGAGCGGCGCGGGCTCGTAGGTCCGTACCGCGCGTTCGGCGGCGCGCATCTCCAGCCAGGACCGCAAGCCGAACGCTACGCCGATGAGCACGACGAGCGCACCAACCGACAGACCGATCCAGCCTCGACGACTCATGCGGGGTCCATGGTTGCGGATGACGCCTCCTGCGGCAACTCGCACCCGCCGCAGCAACCTGCGACCTACGGTTTAGGAAACCGCGGGTTTGAGCCTGGGACTCACGAACTAGTGGGAGAGCCAGTGGGAGGGAATCGGGCGGGCTCGCCGATCATCGGCCAGCGCGTTGACACGGCGGTCGCCAGGCGCTGCAGATCAAGAGGCACCTGGCGACCGCCCAGGCTCGCGCGTCACCGTCGGCTCGCCCTCCGGCGCTCGCGTCGTGAGCGCTCCGCCCCCGAGTGTTCGTCGCGCCACTGGGATCAACTCGTCACCGCCCACTCCGCATCCGCCGCCAGCTCTCCGGGTACATCTCCGGCGTCCCGGCCCGAACCAGTCGCTCCGCCGACTGCCTGACCCAGGGGTTGGCGGCGTCCATCGCCCGGAGGAGGTCGCGATCGTGCGGTATCACAGGCATCAACGGGTCCACTGCGCCCCACCCGCGGAAGTCCCTGGCGACATCCGCTATCCGCTCGGCAATCCACGTCACGCCACTTTCACTCCCCGGATCGTGATCATCCATTAGATCGAACCAGCCCAGGACGCAGTCGCAGCGCCCGTTCGGAAGCACGCGCTGTGTAGCGTGCACGACAGACGCATTCGTGGGGTCGAACCCAACGTAGACACGCAGCACGCTGCCGCCTGGGTCCCGTCGTCGCGTTGCCCAGATGTTGCCCGATGCGTCCGAGACCGGAGAGTACCGAGTTGCGCGCCTGTCCAGATACTCAGGGCTTGCGGGTGGGGGCACGAACGCGGGATCGTCCGCGATGGCCGAGATCGTGTAGTAGCGGTCTCCGGCTTCGCTCTGCCAGGCGGTCAACTCATCGAACTTCTCGAACAACGGCGTGACCTTGACACGCTCGGTCAAGACGACCACATCGCCGAGCGTCAGCGACCATCCCGTGGCAACTGCGAAGTCGCGCGAGCCAAGTCGCACCGTCTCGTGGACCACATGACAGCCTGGGAGGTGGGCGGCGGCGAGAGCTGGCAACAGCGTGAGACTGACAACGAGCGCAATGCGTAGCGGCCGCGCCCGCAGTGCCCGAACGAGCAAGAGCGAGATCGAGACCACGGCGACGCCCGCCATCGCGGCGAGCACGGCGGCCCTCGTGGGAACGACAATCCATCCTGACAAGAATGAGATCGACTCCGAGCCAGCGATCAGACCCAGCACAGCCGTGAGAACTGGCGCGACGAGCATGAGCAGGACGTGCCACGGCCTGATGCGAGGGAGCTTCGTCGTGGAGGTCACTTCGACGAGAGCTCCAGGGCGCTGATCAATGCCTCCAAGGCGCTGATCACGGTCTCATTTCTGTGGAAGTCGAGCATCCCCCAGCG
>CALJKZ010000286.1 GCA_937983085.1 uncultured Gemmatimonadales bacterium | reverse complement strand
CCGCTGGGACCCGGGGACAAGGACTTCGATGAGGTGCCCTACGTCACCGGAGACGTCCACTACTGGATCGGTCTCCCCTTCAAGCTCCGGGACCCCGGAGTGAACCTCCACGACCGCGGCGTCGACGACCAGGGCCGCCAGGTGGTAGGCGTCACCTTCGGCGAAGGCGTCGGCCTGCACGACGGCGACGCCTGGACCTACTGGTTCGAGGACGGGCGGGTCTGGCCCGTCCAGCTCTCCTATCAGGAGGAGGACAGCGAGAACGTGAACGTTCTCCGCTTCGAGGACATCCGGACGGTGGACGGCTACACGTTCGTGGGCCGGCGGGTGCACTTCCGGGAAGACGGTGGGCTCACCAAGGTCCTCCATACCCACGACTTCGAGCTGAATCCCGAGTTGGATCCGGAGGTGTTTCAAGCGCCGCGGTGATGCGGAGCTAGTCAGCGCCCTTCCGGTCAGCGACTAAGGCGCTAGATCGCGAGTTCTTCGCGGCGACACCAGGCAAGGACGGCCAGGCCGAGGGCGCCCAGGAAGACGAGCGCCATGGTCGAGGGCTCGGGCACGGAGGTCACGCAATCGACCCCGACGGTGCAGGATAGTCCTCTGAACTGGACTCTGGCCTGGGTGTGCTCTTCGAAGGCCCAGTGGCCGGGTATGTGAGTACGTTCGTTTTCTACCAGGCCCTCGCGTACGGAGGGACCGACGTCGCCGACGTGCTCGCAGCGATGGAGCGCGGCGAGCATGACGTCACCGATCGGGTGCTCGGCATCTCCCGTACGCTGGGCGGGATCGAGATCCTCGTACGGATCGACGGGGGACCCCTCCACAGCGTCGGACACTTCAGCGAGGCCGGGCCCATCGCCGCGGACCGACAGCTCTTCGATCTCGGTACGCTCGAGCACGGGAGTGTCGAAGTCACCCTGCGGATGGCCCGCGGCAGTTGGCGGCTCGACGAGGTCGCGTTGGCCCACGTCTCGGAGCCGGTGGAGCCCGTCGTGCTCGATCCCGTCCGTGTCGAGGCGATGGCGCCGGGCTCGGACGACGGCCTTGCCCGACTACTCGACCCGGACGTGCATCTGGTGACCGCAAGGGGCGATGCACGCCGGATCTGGTTCGAAGTGCCCCCCGGAGCGCACCACCGCCTCTTCCTCGATACGCAGGGCTACTACTACGAGTGGATGCGGGGCGAGTGGCTCGAGGAGCAGAGCGCGCTGTCGGCCGCGACGGTCCTCGAGAACCCCGCCGAGGCGTTGCGTCGCATGGCGCCGCGCTTCAAAGCCGTCCAAACCGGATGGAAGCACTCTTCTGGTCCAGCCGCTTTCGGAGGTAGAACGATGAAACGTCTAGGTCGAATCGCGCTTCTGGTCACTCTCCTCGCCGTGGGCGCCGTCCCTGCGGTGGCACAGGACGCTGTGTCGGTTCCCATCCCGGTCACAGGACGCGACATCAACCTCGTACTGACCGACGGAGAGCGGCTCTCGGGCGAGCTCATCGACGCGGATGCCCACCGACTCCTGTTGTGGGGAAGCTCCGGTCTCCGCGAGATCGACTACGCACGATTGACCGAGGTCGAGGCCAGGCGGCACGGCTTCGGCTCGGGCCGCGCCCTTGCGTGGGTGGGGCTGGGCGCGCTGGTGACGGGGGTCGGAATGACGGCTGCGTGCTCCCAGGTGGACGGCACCTCGTGCGGCGGCGTCTTCCTCGGCATGACGTTGTCGTGGGCCGTGATCGGAGGTCTCTTCGCGGGCAGCGTCGCGTCGGGGCAGTACCAGAGCGTCCCCATGGATCCAACGGCGCTTCGACCGCTTGCCCGGTTCCCGCAGGGCGCTGCGAGCCGATTCGTTGAGACGAACCGATCGGTGCCTCGCCCACCGCGCTGAAGGTTTCGCGTACTGGGGCGGGAGGGCTCGAACCTCCAACCTCCTGGTTAACAGCCACCGACTACGGGGGGGCCGCTTAAGGGTTCTTCCATTTCCGGTCCGGTAGCGGAACCAAAACGGAACCAAGCCGAGGCTCGATCACATACTCAATCGTCGCCTCAATCCATCCGAGGTCATCGTCGGGCCGCTGTAGTCGTGCCATTACTCCACGGTCGCGGCGGTTGGGCTATACATCCATGACTGGATGGGACTGCTCCAGCCTCACAGGGCAGCCGCTCCGGGTGGCGGTTCTCATTCAGGCCAGTAAGAATTAGGCCCGTGAATACTGAGTGGTGGACCGGGCCGAGAATGTTCGCGGGAGCCGCGAGCGTGGTGGCGATCTTTCTTGCCGTCGCCCCCGGAGCGGTTGAGGGCACGTACGACCCCGAGTTGGCCATTCTCACTCTGACATTGGTCGGCCTGATCTGGTACACGTGTCTCACGTACGAATCAGTGGCGGGGGCCCGGCGAGAGGCGCTCAAGCGAGACGAAGATGCTCGACGCCGCCGTCGCCGTCAGGCGGTAACTCTCCGCGCTGACGCGACCAAGTTGGGCCGAGCATTTCGAAGAATACAGGTCGATCATTCACGCCCCGGGGCTCTCGCATCGCAGGTCGTTCAAGGGTACGCCGCCACCGTGACAGAAATCGTTAGGGCGGCGATCGAGGTGGAGGGCCCCGAGTCGCAGGGGCTCTCCGAGGATGCGCTTGAGGCTGACCGAGCGTTCCATCAATGGCGAACGACGGATGAGGTGGCTCGCGCTGCCTGGGAACTGGCAAATCGGTGCGAAGCCATCGTTTCGAAGTGCGAAGCGACGATCGCTCAGTCGCTAGACACCGGTCGGAAGCCCACCGCGTCGCGCCTGCTACCGGAAGCCCGTGAGCCGATGGCACATGTGCGCTTCGCGCATTCGCGACTGGAAGACATTCACCTCGACGTACGCGCTACACGTTCGACCGAAGAGATCAGAGCTCAGGTAGTCGAGTTCGTTCAGCGAAGGACACGGCACCGCCTGAAGGGTCCTTGCCCACTGCGTTGGCTTTCGGGCGAGATGGCCAGGGAGCTCCACGCGGGGCAGAGTGCCACTCTGGTGCTCGGCCAGCTCAGTGCCGGGCCTGCCCCGCCGATAGTGCTCACAGTGGCCTGTTGTGAAGGGGCATCACCATGGGTAGTCAGCCAAGCCGTGTCGTTGCGCGATTCAAGCGGCGGTCTCCACGAGGGGTTTGCCATCCGGGTTGAGTTTACGTCCCGGGAGGCCCCCGCCCCAGCGTCGATCTGGGTGGCTTTCGCCGCCCGGGGATCGCATGAGGACAACCCGGATGAGCCACGGGTCGCTACCCTACTGGCCGATTCCTCAGAGCGGGCGGTCGAGGTCGACCCTCTAATCCCTGATTGGCCTCAGCAGCTCGAGGAGGTCGACGACGGGCCCTGAATGGTCCGCCCCGTCCGGTAGGAACGGCTTCGGGGGCGCGTTGAGGACCGGACGGGGCGAGGGCCTGTCGTGGGTTTGGCTGAACACGACGGCCCCGTAAAGGGGGGTGGCCCCGCCCGTCCGATCTATCGGGTGCGGTCCCTCGCTATCGAGCACTCGCCCGCGCCCCGGTGAAGCCTCCTCAAATCCAGCCTTCTAGTGCCGCTTCCTCGCATTCGAGAATCCAGTTGAACGACGTTCCGACGCCCACCAGGAAGAGGACGGCGCGGGCGTGGTCTTCGCCCTCTAGGTCCGCGATCCGGCGGCGAGCTCGGCCACATCGGGCGACAAACCATCGTCCTCCGCTTTCTCAGCTAGCTTCCGCAGCATCCATGCGCTGTCATCGGTCGTGAATCCGGTCATTTCTCGTTCATCAGTTCGAGCAATGGGTTTTCAGTCGGCATCGGTCCCCGCTCAACCTTCGTCCGGGTCGCGGGCGTAATGCCGAAGTCGGAGGCCATCCTGCGTAGCTCCATGAGCAGCTCAGGGGTCGGCACATCGCCATCGGCCCAAGCCTGGGCAACGGCATGGTGAGCAGCGCAGTAGTGGGCGGGCGCCGTTAGGTCTGCGTGCGTCAGGAGCCGTTCGGCCTCGAGAGGTGGTACCACCCGGCGCCACTCGCCCAGTGCGAGGTCACCCTTCAAACATCCCGGCGGCTCGGCGCCCTCCGTCGGCTCGAAAGCAGGGGTCAGACGGTGCCGGTCGGGTCTGTCGGTGCCCTCAAGCACCTTGAGCCCCAGCGGCTTCGGGCGGCGCGGCATCTACGCCCCCGCGCAGGGCCCGAGATTTCGATTTGACCACAGGGGAAAACCATCAACAGGCGGTTCGCCCGGGCTGCGAGTCGTCGGTGTACAAGGGCGGTTCAGCATCCTCGACCGTCTCGCCCTGGAATACGATGGCAAACGTCTTCACTTCGGCTCCCCGCTTAGGTGTCCTCTACCTACCTAGGCGGGTAGCTCAGGCGAACCGTTTAGGCGCTGGATCAGCACCCGATACTCCGCGCCGTGGGGTCAGTTGCGACCCCGCAGGCCCTCGCGATATGCTCTGAGCATGGCAATCCTCCCAGTGCCGAGTAACCAACACTATGTATCGACTCGCCTCGTGTGTGGCCCTAGCGGTCGCGTTCGTCAGCCAACCCGTCCTCGCCCAAGAAGAGACGATCGGTACCGGGCCACCCGATCTCGGCGGGCTCGCTTCACTCAGTTCTAGCGGGCCGGCCACCTTCGGCCAGACGTTTCGAGCTCCGTCGCCTCAGCCCTTCCGACTGAACTCAGTGTCGTTTTGGTTCAGCAACGGAGTTGGGGGTCCCGACCTTCCCTTCCGTTTCTACTTGACGCAATGGCTCGACCTACCCGACCGGGCGGGACGGGCCGAGGGCCCTGTCCTGTTCCGAAGCGATGAGGTCTTCTACGGACCGAGCGCCTCGACGACCGGCGACCGCACGACCGGGGTGGAACGAGTGTGGACGAGGTATGACTTCCAAGTTGGTGGCCTAGTCCTCCAGCCCTCCAGCCACTACGTCGCCTTCGTCAGCGTCTCGGAGTCCTGGGAAGTTGCCCCGGATCCAGCCTCCGTCTTGATGGGGAACTCCAGCGAAGACTACCGAGGAGGTCATTTCGTTTGCGCTGCCAATGGAGGCGACTTTGGCGCGCTAACGTCATCTGCTTGGATTGATACGTGCAATTGGGGAGACGGTGAAGACGCAGCCTTCGAGGTGAGCGGTGTCTCCGTCCCTGAGCCAAATGCATACCTGCTCCTGCTCAGCGGCATAATGGCTCTTGGGCTCATCGCCCTTCGGCGGCGGGAAGACAGCGCCTAGTCACCTCTCCGAGGACACAAGGGAGCGCCGCCGATGCACCGATCGCACATCCTCGCCCTCTACAACAGCCAGGTGAACTACCTGATCTTCGAGAGCCGCCACTACTGGTACTTGAATGGCCTCTTCCTGGCATTGTGCACTGCGCTGTTGGGCATCGTAGCGAGAGACGGCTTGATCGAGCCTCGGACACAGGTACTCCTCGGAGGCCTGGTGGGGGTCTTCGTCTCCGGATACTGGAGGAGCGCCATCGAGATAAGTGCGAACTACGTCCACCTTCGCATCGGACAGGTCCGGCGAATCGAGGAGCATCTGGGGCTGACCGACGACGCCACCCTCGGCTTTCCCCCAGGGCCGTTCTTGGAGGGCGGACGCCTTGTGGACAGTAAGAGCAAGGCCAGCATCGCCGCGGTCGGCTTCAACTTCAGCAAGGGCACCAACACAAAAGGGAAAGCGGTGTTGGTATCGGACTTGTTCTGCCTCGTATTCATCCTCGTCAGCGTCTCACAAGCCATCCTCGCCGTCCTTCGCCCTGGATTCGTCAGTTAGCGGCGAACCGGCCTGGCGACTTCGGATTCGGAATACTTGAGCCCGCACCGTTCCGGGTTCTACGCAAAGCTCCCGCGCCACCTCCACCCGCGACTCGGCACCTAAGACAGCATCCAGCACCCGGCGTTGCGCCTTGGTAGCCGCCTGACGCATCTGAGCCAACGTCTCGCGGGCCTCGAGCCTTGCCGTGATGCGCTCTTCTTGGCGGTCGTCGATCCCCTCGCGTAGCTCGCCCCGTTCGGGTTCGACAGTCGGCGGGTCGAATGTGAGCCGCACGCATCGGTCTATGAGCCGGCGCACGACTGCCGCTACCAGGCCGGAGCGGAGGCCTTGGTGAAGGCCGCGCGGGAGATCGAGCGCAAACAGACAGGGTGACCGCTGGAACCAAAGCGGAACCAACTTCCCGGTAGCAAAGAGGCTCCGCAGGGCAGGAAGCCTTGCGGGGCCTTCTCGTTTCGGACTGGGGCGGGCGGGCTGGAACCTCCAACCTCCTGGGTAACCGCCAGGGGCTCGGCCACTTGAGCTACAGCCCAAGCGAAAGCTGCAGCG
>CALJKZ010000285.1 GCA_937983085.1 uncultured Gemmatimonadales bacterium | reverse complement strand
CTCGACGACTAGATTGTGCGGCGCAATGAATAGGTTCTGGACAAGGTCGTACCCGAGGGCACTCTGAAGAGGGAACAACGTGTCAGGGTCAGTGCTTGTAACGTCTTTCGACACCTGACTGCCATACTCCTTGCCCCGATCCTCGACCATTCGGACGCGTTCGAGCTTGCCCGGCTCGATCATGAAGGGGGAATGGGTCGAATAGATGACCTGACATCTCGACGCAAGCCGCTCCTCGATGAACCGAAGGAAGTCGGCCTGGGCTCGGGCATGGAGGCCTAATGCCGGCTCATCTAGGAGGAGCACTATCGGTTGATCGGTGTCTTCGTACTCGGCGAACGCGACGAGGAAGGAAAAGAACCATTTGAAGCCTGTCGAATGCTCGTCAAACGGCAGCGAAAGCCAATGCCGCTCATCCCACACCCTGATCTTCAGCTCGTGTTGCACCGCGCGTGGCCCGGCACCCTCTTGGACAGTCCTCTGCGTGATATCAGGGTTTACCCGCAGAGAGGGATTCTGAGACCAATACTTCAGGACATCTAGGGTTATGGCGTTGGCCACATTCTCAAGCTCTCGCTTGCGGCGCTCATAGTCGGAGCCGGTCAAGTACTCCTCATCAGCCGCCGCGAGGCGCAAGAAGGCTCTCGCGGTGAGTTGCTCGTCATCCAACTCACTAGAATCGGACGTCAAGACCTCGTTGATGTCCACCGAGTACGGGAGCCCCGCGTACTCATCAAAGTAGATGAACGTGGGAGTCCGCCGTTGGACGAACTCATCGATCAGGCCGGTGAGTCCACCTCGGCTCATCACGTCGACCAGATCCTGAAGCTGGTCAGCCGCAGCCAAGCGGTCAGCTTTCGTGGAGTCCTTACGCAGGTAAGACACGAACGCCGGCAGATCTTCGAGGGTGCTAACTCTGTCCCGCTCGGTCTTCGTTCCGTGTGTCGGGACGGACGCTCCTTGCATCCTCGCCCGCAAGACCTTCGACTCGTCGATCTCTAGGTCGTGCTCGATCTCGCCACCGTAGCTTCGGGAGATCGTTACTTCATCCCCGAGCGCTACCACACCTTCGCCGAACAAGTTATCGGCCTCCGCCAGATCCCCCTCGTCGATCAGGAAGGTCGCTACAACCGGCCGGACCTCATCGAGGTCGACCCCAGCCTTTCGGTCTTTCTTCTCCAGCCAGGCAGGGTAGTGTGACTGCGTGTCAAAGTGTGCGTTCGGACGAGCAGGGTTGAGCCTATAGAGGGCGTGCAAGACAGCCGTCTTTCCAGACTCGTTCTTCCCGACTAGACACGTCACCGACTCGTGAACGTCGATGGGTGTGGAGTCGATGACGTTGCGGAACTTATTGACTGAGAACGACTGGAGCTTCACTTGCGTGATCCCGTTGTAGAGAACCCTGGGCCGCGCCGAGTCTTTCTCGCCCTTTCGCAGCCACGAAGTCAGACTGAGTAGCATAGTTGCATGCCGTGTTACGGTCCACGGATTCCGGCCCTTGTCGTGCTCTCGACCGAACCTTATGATTGCAGGCGTAGGACGTAACTGAGGCGCTCGATCGACCGGGGCGCCGGCCCCAGATGCACCCGTGACTGACGAGAGAGTCGGTCGCGGGTTTCTTCGTTTCAGGGGTAGTTGCGATGAGGAAGACGGTCTCCGTCCGGTTCTCCGAACAAGAGCTGGATGTTGTAGGCGAGGCCGCCAAGCAGGCCGGCCTCCGTCGAGCTGAATGGCTCCGGCTGGTCGCGCTCCAGGCGGCTCGAATCACCCTGCGGCCGTCGGCTCCCGAGGCCAACGCTTGAGAGCCGCCACCCGTGCCGAGATGGAGCGTTGGCTCAGATCGGGGGCGCGCAGCTTCTGGCGTCCTGGCGGGCGTCTCGCGCTCCACGTCTACGGTCGCACGCCCGAGGGTTGGCCCGGTCCCATTGTCCTGGCGGACGCGTCAGGCAATGTGCTCGCTCTGGACCACCAACCCTCGGGCATCTTGGTGATGCTGCCTCCTGCCCTGCGCGGGGAGGCGCGCCGTCTCCTGCGGATGTTCGCTGCGGACGAGGCCCCTCCTCGCCACGGTCCTCGACCCTGGCCGCCACGACTCGAACTCGTCCCGACGGGAGACTGAGGCCGTGGAAGCCTTCGAGCGCGAGAGGGACGGTCTGCGGCTCCGCGTGGAGCCGCACGAGGGACGCCGCGCGGTTGGCGTCGAGTTCCGAGACGGGTCGCGGCACCTGCTCCTCCGCGACGAGATCAACCTCGACCGGGCCAACCAGCGGGAGAGGTGTGCCAATCGCCTGGACGACGCGCTCCAGGAGAGCGCCCGTACCCTCCTGACGGAAGCCGCCGAAGAGGTCGCACGACTCCGCGAGACCGCCGAGGCCGCGCCGCGCGCCAACGCCACGCAGAACATGCTCGACCTCGTGGACGATGCGGGCGTGGACTTCTTCCTGGACGAGCACGGTACCCCGTTCGCCACGTTCGCCGTGGCCGGCCAGGGGGTCGGCCGTGGGATGGCCCACGTCGAGACGTGGCCCCTCCGGTCCCGGCAGCTCAGTGGGTGGTGTCGGACCAGGCACAACGCGGCGCACGGTAAGCCGATCCCGAGCAACGCCCTGCGGGACGCCCTGAGCGAATGTGAGGCCCGCGCCCACACCAACGGGACGGAGCGCCCAGTCTCCATCCGGGTCGCACGCGCTCCAGACGGCGTCTGGCTCGACCTCGGAGACTCCGGCTGGACGGTCGTCCGCGTCACCCCCACGGGCTGGGACGTGCATGCCTGGCCCGCGACGATGGGGCCTCCACCCGTCCGGTTCCGGCGTGGGCGTGGGACGACGGTCCTCGACCCTCCGGTGCATGGCGGGTCGCTGGACGCGCTCCGCGAGTTCGTCCCCGCGACGGACGAGGACTGGCCCCTGATCCTCGGGTGGCTCGTCGCGTGCCTTCGTCCGACCGGCCCCTACCCCGTCCTCGTCATCCAGGGCGAGCAGGGCTCGGCGAAGTCCACGGTCTGCCGGATGCTACGGTCCCTCGTGGACCCCTCCAGCGCTCCCCTCCGAAGTCTGCCGCGCACCGAGCGGGACCTCGCGATTCACGCGGCCACCAACTGGGTCGTGTGCATCGACAACGTCTCCTCCATCCCGGCCTGGCTGGCCGACTGCATTTGCCGGCTGGCGACTGGCGGAGGCTTCAGTACGCGCGAGCTGTACTCGGATGCGGAGGAAGTGATCTTCACCGCGCAACGCCCCGTGATCCTCAACGGGATCGAGGAGCTGACAAACCGGGACGACCTCCGGGACCGCGCCCTGATCGTCACCCTCCCCTCGATCCCGGACCGTAGGCGCAGGGACGAGGCGAGCCTCTGGGCCGCCTTCGAGGCCGCCCGCCCCTTCATTCTCGGGGCGCTCCTCACGGCCGTTTCAGGCGGCCTCAGCCGCGCCGACGAGGTCCGGCTGGGTGCCCTCCCCCGCATGGCCGACTTCGCCCGGTGGGCGGTCGCCTGCGAGCCGGACCTCGGACTCCCCGAGGGGGCCTTCATGCGCGCTTACCACACGAACCGTCAGGAGTCGATCGAGCTGAGCCTCACGGACAGCCCTGTTGCCCAGGGGGTGCTCCGGCTCCTCGCCCGGCACCGGGGGGAGTGGGAAGGCACGGCGAGCGAGCTGCTGGCGCGCCTGACCAACAGCGACCTCCTGGACTCCCGCCCGATTGTGCCCGTGTCGGACCAGAACGGCGGAGAGTGGCCACGCGACGCGCGTGGGCTGTCGGGCAAGCTCAGTCGGCTCGCCCCAGCTCTGCGCCGCCTGGACCCTCCGGTCCACGTCGGGCAGCGAAAGAGCAACGGCCGGAAGCTCTGGGAGATCCGCGAGCTGGACCCCTTCGCGGGGTCGCAAACGGAGCTGAGGGTCGCATCAGGGCCGCACGAGCCGGAGGGGGGTGCGACCCTCGGAAACCGTTGAGCCACGCGGCCAAACGGGCGACAGGGCCGCTAGGGTCGCTGGAACGCGCTTACCTAGTCCATTTCGACGGAGAAACGACACCGTGACCAAGCAGGAGAAGCACCTCAGGAAGATCGAGGCCGAGGTGGCCGAGCTGGAGGCCCGAGGCTCCGAGATCCGACGCCGGCTCGTACGGCACCGACGCGACCGTGAGGACGTGGAGGGTCGAATCATCGAGGCACGAGGTCGGGGCCAGACGACCGACGAGCTGGAGGCCGAGTCCGACCGGCTCGCTCAGGAGATCCGCCGGGACGAGTCCACCCTCTCCGTCGTGATCGAGCGCGAGCTGGCCGAGAAGCGGACCGAGCTGGCCGACGCCCAACGGCGTTACCTGGAGGTGGGCGTCCGTGACACTCAGGCCGCGCTCACCGGCAAGCTGTCGGGATTCGAGGAGCGGTGGAGAGCGGCCCTTGAGCCCCTCCTCCCCGAGATCGCGGAGTGCCGGACGCACGTCGGCGAACTGAGAGCGCTCCACGCTCAGCGCCGACGCCTCCAGGGACGCGGGCCGCTCCAGTACGCACCCGAGCTGGAGGCCGTGTACCGTCAGGCCGGCCATGCGGCCCACCAGCTCGTCGTCCTGGCCGAGCTACTGGAGCACGGCTTCATCCCCTCTCTCGGAGACGGTACGGCGCAGGCGAGAACCCAGGGCGCCACGGCCGACGTTCTGCGTCGTCTGGAGGGCGACGGGGGCGACGACATCGCCAAGCGGCTCGGGATGCGGCGGTAGGGTTGACCGATGACCCTGGGCGAGATCCTTGAGAGGCTGGAGCGAGAGCGGGAGGGCGCAGCGCGGTACAACGCGACCGCCCCCGTTGCCGCCGTGCTTGCCTCCGTCATCGAGGATCTTCGCCCCCTGGCCCAAGGGCCGAAGAAGCCTGCGCGCGCGGAAGGGATGATGACCGCCAAGGAGATCGCTCAAGAGTTCGAGGTCGGCCGGAATTGGCCGTACGACCACCAGAAGGAGTTGGGAGGGGTCAAGCTGGGCGGCGCGCTCCGCTTCCCCCGCGCCCGCGTGACGCAGTATCTACGGAGGCGATCGTGAATTGTCTCCCCACTCTCGATGGCATAGATTCTATGCCACACACTCCGATGGATGATACCTCACTGACTCACGCCGTTCGCGCCGCCATCGAGCGGGCGCCCTGCTCCGTGAACCGCCTGGCCGCGCTGGCCGGCGTCCCGCAGTCCACGCTCTCTCGCATCCTGCGCGGCGAGCGGGCCGCGACTGCGGACGTGGCGGCTGCGGTCCAGAGAGCGCTCGAACAATGGAGCGAGGACTGCGCCGAGGCAGCGGAGGAGATCCGTCGGGCACGAGAACCCAACGGGAGGTGAGACGATGACGCAGGATCGCAGAGAGTTCGGGACTCTTAGGCTTCGAGGTCGGATCTGGCACATCCGATACAAGGTCGCCGGCCGCACGTATCAAGAGAGTAGCAAGTCCACCAATCGTGAGGACGCTGAGACGCTCCTAGACCAGCGACAATCCGAACTCGGTCGCGGCGTCTTCGTGGCTCCCGATGCCAAGCGTCTGGGCCTGGCGGACCTCCGGGACCTGGTGAAGAGAGACTACCGGGTGAAGCGCTACGGATCGTTACGGACGGTGCTCCAGTGCTTCGGGAGGCTGGAGCGCTTCTTTGGCAACGCAAGCGCCTTGGCAATCACGACCGATCGTGTCACCGCGTATGAGGTGGACATGATGGACCGGGGCTACGCGCGGGCGACGATCAACAAGGACCTCGCCGCGCTTCGGCGGGCGTTCAACCTAGCGGTCCGCGCCCGGCGGCTCCCCCGCACCGCCGTCCCTGAGTTCGAGGTCCCCGACCCCGGAAACGCACGGCAAGGATTCTTCGAGTGGGAGGACTTTCAGCTCGTGCTCCAGGAGCTTCCGGAGCCGCTGCGCCCCTTCATGCTCTTTGCCTACTACACGGGGTGGCGCAGTGGCGAGATCAAGACGCTCAAGTGGGAAAACGTCGACTTCGAGGCCGGTACGGTTCGACTGGAGCCGAACACCACGAAGAACCGAGAGGGACGTGTCTTCCCCTTCTCGGCATTGTACCCGCTTCGCGACCTCCTGACTCAACAACGACGGGAGACCCTTCGGCTCGGTCGCACGGACATCCCGTGGGTCTTCCATCGCAAAGGGAAGCAGATCAGGAGCTACGACACCGCATGGCAGAACGCTCGGGCTCGGGCTGCAACCGAAACGATCGACGGTGTGGAGGTTGTGACCCGACCTCACCTCTTGGATCGCATCGTCCACGACCTCCGACGAACGGCGGTACGGAACCTCGAACGCGCCGGGGTCTCCCGCTCAGTCGCGATGAAGTTGACCGGCCACAAGACCGAGGCGGTCTATCGGCGCTACGCCATCGTGAACGAGGCCGACTTGAGTGAGGGCGTCGAGCGTCTGAGTGAGTTGCACAGGGGTACAATCGGGGGACAATCGGCCTCAGAGGCTGGAGGCGGCTCGTGACACCGACGCCGCAAGTCGTTGTGCTGCATAGTGCCGGGGGCGGGACTCGAACCCGCAAGCCCTTTCAGGCGGGGGATTTTAAGTCCCCTGTGTTTACCGATTTCACCACCCCGGCGGCGGTGTCCGCGA
>CALJKZ010000284.1 GCA_937983085.1 uncultured Gemmatimonadales bacterium | reverse complement strand
GACGAACCGGGTGCCTTCGTCGCGCGCCCCGTCCTGATGGGCGAGGAGCTGCCCGGGGGGCTCGTCGAGCTCACCGCCGGTCTCGCCGCCGGCGACGCGGTCGTCGTCGCCGGTGCCTTCACGTTGAAAGCCGAGCTTGCCAAGGGCGAGTTCGGTGGCCACGGACATTGAGGAGGCGACGATGACCGATCGAATCATCGACTTCGCGCTCCGCCAGCGCCTCCTGGTTTCCGTCGGAGCCCTCGTCGTTCTCGTCGCGGGCGTCTGGTCGTACACCCGGCTGCCGGTCGACGCGTACCCGGACATCTCGCCGGCGCTGGTGCAGATCTTCACCGAGACGGAGGGGCTCGCACCTCAGGAGGTCGAGCAGCTCGTGACCTACCCGGTGGAGGTCGCCATGAACGGCCTCCCCGGTCTGGAACGCATCCGTTCCGTCTCCAACTTCGGACTGTCCGTCGTCAACGTGTACTTCGAGGAGGGCACCGACATCTACTTCGCCCGGCAGCTCGTCAACGAGCGCGTGCAGGAGGCTCGCGAGCAGATTCCGTCGGGCCTCGGCGACCCGCAGATGGGGCCCATCTCGAGCGGGCTCGGGCAGATCCTCTTCTACTACCTCGACGCGGATTCGGAACAGTACTCGCTCGAGGAGCTGCGCACGATCCAGGACTGGATCGTGAAGCGGAACCTCCAGACCGTTCGCGGCGTCACGGAGGTGCTCTCCATCGGAGGGCACGTGCGCCAGTACCAGATCGTGGTCCACCCCGCCAGTCTGCGACAGTACGGCCTCTCGTTGCACGAAGTGCTCGAGGCTGTCGAAACGAACAACGTGAACGTCGGCGCGAGCTATCTGGAGATGGCCCGCGAGGAATATCTGGTCCGGTCGATCGGACTCACCGAATCGATCGCCGACCTCGAAGACGTCACGGTGTCGACGCGTGAAGGGACGCCGATCCGGATCAGGGACGTCGCTACCGTGACGCTCGGTCCCGAGATCCGTCGGGGTCTCGTGACCCGCAACGGCGAGGGCGAGGTCGTGGTCGGCTTCGTGCTCAAACTGCTGGGGACGAACACGTCCACGGTGATCGATCGTGTCTCCGAGCAGCTCGACCGGATCCGGGGTGCGCTCCCCGAAGGCGTCTCCCTCGTGCCCTACTACGAGCAGTCGTCGCTCGTGCGGCAGGCTACGGGCACGGTGACGACGGCCTTGTGGCAGGGACTGCTGCTGGTCGTCGTGGTACTGGCGCTCTTCCTCGGCGACCTGCGCTCGTCGGTGATCGTCGCCGCGTCGCTGCCGTTCTCCATCCTGTTGACCTTCCTCGCAATGTCCCAGCTGGGCATCAGCGCGAACCTGATGTCGCTGGGAGGGCTGGCGATCGGGATCGGGATGATGGTCGACGCCGCGATCGTGGTCGTGGAGAACGTCTTCCGATGGCTTCGAGAGGATCCCGACCCGGAGGAGCCTCGGATCCATCTGATCGCGCGAGCCGCGCGTGAGGTCGGTCGGCCGATCGCCTTCGCGATCGCGATCGTCATCGTCGTCTTCTTGCCGCTCTTCACGCTCCGCGGGGTCGAAGGCACGATGTTCCGTCCGCTCGCCTACACCATCGCGCTCGCGATGCTCGGTTCGTTGGTGTTCTCATTGACGGTCGCCCCGGTGCTCGCGTCGTTCCTGATGAAACGGCGGGAGCGGGTCGACGGGGATCCGCCGAAGGACACCCGTGAGGGGCCGCGGTGGCTCGGTCGTATCGAGTCGCGGTATACGCGTACGCTCGCCTGGGCGCTGGACCACCCGAAGCCGGTCGGGGCAGGGACGATCGCGCTCGTCGCCGCGGGCCTGCTCGCCTTCCCGTTCCTCGGGAAGGAGTTCATCCCGACGCTGAACGAAGGGAGCATG
The DNA here is from genome assembly GCA_937983085.1 of uncultured Gemmatimonadales bacterium. Classification (GTDB taxonomy): domain Bacteria; phylum Gemmatimonadota; class Gemmatimonadetes; order Longimicrobiales; family Gaopeijiaceae; genus UBA2589. The sequence continues at coordinate 3,514 of CALJKZ010000284.1, read as the reverse complement.
CTCGTCCGGGTCACGATGGCACCGTCCATTGCGCTCACCGAGTCCACGGCCACCGTGGGCCGGATCGAGCGGCTCTTCATGGAGTTTCCCGAGGTGACCCAGGTCGTGAGCCGGATCGGGCGGGGGGAGATCGGAGCCCATTCGGACCCGGTGAACAACTCGGAGATGTTCATCGACCTCCTACCCCAGGACGAGTGGTCGACGGCGGACTCCCGGGAGGAGCTGGTGCTCGCCATGCAGGAGCGATTGGGCGAGCTCCCCGGCGTCCAGCTGAACTTTACGCAGCCGATTGCGGCCGCGGTGGACGAACTCCTCACGGGCATCCGGGCCCAGATCGCCGTCAAGCTCTTCGGTGACGACCTGGATGTTCTGCTGGAGAAGGCCGGCGAGATCGCGGTCGTCGTGGGAGAGGTCGAAGGAGCGTCCGAGGTGCAGGTCGATCAGGTGACGGGCCAGCCTCAGCTCCGCGTGCAACTCGACCGCCGCGCCCTCTCGCGATACGGCATCTCGGTCGACCATGTGCAGGAGGAGATCCGCGCGGCGATCGGCGGAGCGACCGCCGGCCAGGTCTTCGAGGGCGAGCGACGCTGGGCGATCTTCGTCCGTTACGCGGCGGAGGATCGAGATCGACCGTCCGACGTCCGCGGCTTGCTCATCGACACGCCGGACGGGGGGCTGGTACCCCTCGAGCAGGTCGCGAAGATCGAGACGCTGGTGGGCCCGCGGCAGATCTCCCGTGAGGACAACCAGCGCTTCATAACGGTCCAGATGAACGTCCGCGGGCGGGACATCGGCAGCTTCGTCGAAGACGCCAGGGACGCGATCCAGAGCTCCGTGGATCTTCCGCCGGGTTACCTCCTGACCTTCGGCGGACAGTTCGAGCTCGCGCAGGCGGCCAACCGTCGCCTCGCCGTGGTCGTACCGATCACGGTGCTCCTGATCTTCTCGATGCTCTTCGCCTCGTTCAACAGCCTCCGGGAGGCGTTGCTGATCATCCTCAACATTCCTCTCGCGCTCGTCGGTGGGCTGCTCGCGCTACTCGCGAGCGGGCTGAGCCTCAGTGTACCCGCGAGTGTCGGATTCATCGCCCTGTTCGGCATCGCCGTCGAGAACGGGCTGGTACTCGTCACCTACTTCAACCAGTTGCGTGTGGAGGAAGGTCTTCCGATTCGCGACGCGGTCGAGCGCGGGGCGTTGCTCCGTCTGCGGCCCGTCCTGATGACCGCTGCGACCACCAGCCTGGGACTGATCCCGCTCCTCCTCGCTACCGGGCCCGGCTCGGAGGTGCAGCGGCCGCTCGCGGTCGCCGTCATCGGAGGGCTGGTGACGTCGACGGCGCTCACGCTGCTCGTGCTGCCGGTGCTCTACGGGTGGATGCACAGGGAGCCGACACGGTTCTAGAAGAGTCACTTCGCGACCAATACTGAACTCCATGCGCCGCACCGCGGCGAAGGATGAACCAAGATGAAGATGGTGATCGCGTTTCTGCCGCCCCACCGGGTCGAGCGGGTGGCACGCCGGCTCCGCAGGATTCCCGGTTTTCCGGGCATGACCACGTCCGAGGCCCGTGGCCACGGTCACGAGAAGACGGACGAGCCCCAGGACCGCCAGGCCGAACTAACCGATTTTACGCCGACGGCGCGCGTGGAGATCGCCCTGCCCGACGATCTGGTCGACCCCGTCCTCGAGGCCATCTACGGAGAAGCGCATACTGGGGGAGCTGGGGACGGCAAGGTGTTTGTGGCGCCGCTTCTGGAGGCGCTCCGGATCAAGACGGGTGAGCGGGGGCCCGCGGCGGTATGAACCGGGAGGACACGGTGCGTCTGGATCTCGGGGTGCTGCTGCCCGAGGTCCCCGACGAGCAGGACGATTGCGTCCGGCGACTCAGGACCCTGGTAGGGATGAAGAAGGGGGTGGCGGACGCGCACGTCACCACCGACGCCGAAGGGGGACCCGTCCTGTGCGTCCACTACGATCCGTCCCTGGTCGGGCTCGCGGAAATTCGCCGGGCCGCACAGCTCGGGGGTGCACGTCTCGAGGGGCGGTACGGCCACGCCTCGATTCCGATCCGGGCGACCGACGCCGAGGACGCGGTCAGGCGGATCGAGTCGGGACTCCGAGATTCGGACGGCGTACTCTCGGCATCGGTGAGCGTCGCGAGCCAACGCGTCCGGGTCGAGTTCGACAGGCGCGTGGTGGACGAGGGCGGGGTACGCGATCGACTCCGCACGATGGGCTATCTGGAGGGGGCCGAGGAGGGGAAGGCAACGGCCTCCGGCTCGGGCCTGTTCTCCCGGATACGGGAGAATCCGGAGCTCGTTCTCAGCCTCGTCGCCGGCCTACTGCTTCTAGTGGGCTGGGCCGGTGAACGGTGGTTCGGGTTGCCCGGGAGCGCGGCCGTCGTCGTGTTCGCTCTCTCCTACATCGCGGGGGCGTGGGATCTGGGGGGACACTGGCTCCGCCAGCTTCGGGATGGCCGGGTAGGCTTCGACATCGATCTGCTCATGTTGGTGGCAGCGGTCGGTGCTGCCGCGCTCGGCGAGTGGGCGGAGGGCGCGTTCCTCCTGTTTCTGTTCTCCTTGGCCCACGCCCTCGAGCATCTCGCGCTCGATCGGGCGCGTGGCGCGATTCGGGCGCTGGCCGACCTCGCGCCCAGCACGGCGCGAATACTCCGTGACGGGGATATCGCGGATGTCCCTGTCGAGGAGGTCGCCCCCGGGGCGTGGGTCATCGTGCGGCCGGCGGAGCGCATTCCGGTGGACGGCACGGTGCGGAAGGGTCGATCAGCGGTCAACCAGGCGCCGATCACGGGCGAGTCGGTCCCGGTGGAGAAGGCCGAGGGCGACGAGGTGTACGCGGGGACGGTCAACGGCGACGGCGCCCTTCAGATCGAGACGACACGAGCGGCGGGTGACCGCACGCTGGACCGCGTCATCCGGCTCGTAGAAGAGGCGCAGACGGTGAAAGCTCCGACCGAGCGTTTCACCGACCGATTCGAGCGGGTGTTCGTCCCGGTCGTTCTGATCTCGGCGGTCGCACTCGCGATCGCTCCGCCTCTTGTCGGCCTTTGGACGTGGAGTACCGCCCTCTACCGATCGATGGCGCTTCTGGTAGCGGCGTCGCCGTGTGCCTTGGCCATCGGGACGCCGGCGGCCGTACTCGCTGGAATCGCTCAAGCCGCGCGAAACGGCGTGCTGATCAAGGGAGGTGTCCACCTGGAAAAGCTCGGCGCGGTCGCCGCCCTGGCCATGGACAAGACGGGGACGCTTACCGTCGGTCGGCCCGAGGTGTCGGATGTCGTCCCGGCGCGGGAGGTGTCAGAGGACGAGCTTCTCACGATCGCCGCCGCCGTGGAGCGGGATTCGCAGCACCCTCTCGCCGAGGCCGTGGTACGCGAGGCGGAAGAGCGGGGGCTCGAACTGCCGGACGCCGGTGAGTTGGAGAGCGTAACGGCCCGAGGCGTCCGTTCCATGGTCCAGGGCGTCCCCGTCGAGATCGGGAACCTGCGCCTGTG
>CALJKZ010000283.1 GCA_937983085.1 uncultured Gemmatimonadales bacterium | reverse complement strand
GAACGGCGCGCGCCCTGCTCGGCGGCGGCGTTCTCCCCCAGTGCCGTGTAGACGGCATTGCGGATGCACGCAGGGAGGATCCGTTCGAGGATCATGTCCCCGCTGGGCGACAGGATGAAGGTGTCGGCGGACGGGGCCTCCGGATCACCTTCGATGGGGAGGAGCTGCTCGGTGTGCGGCGGCGTGCTCATCGCCGACTTGAACTTCGAGCTCACGAGGTAGAGGGCGTCGATCTCTCCGGCCTCGAACTTGTCGCGGATGGGGCCCACGAGGGACTCGGCATCGTCCACCGTCGGTGCGTCGCCAATGTCAGTGCGCTTCGTCTCCATGGGCTCGCCGCGGAAGCGGAAGTAGGCCACCGCTTTCTTCCCCGCGATATGCAGCTCCGTCTTGATGCCCTGACCCCGGAGGTCGTCCATGAGCCCCCGGGCCTGCTTGATGAGATTCGAGTTGAAGCCGCCGCACAGCCCACGGTTCGCCGTGAGGAGCAGCACCGCAGCCCGCTCCACCTTCTCGGGCCGGCGAAGAATCGGGTAGCGCTCCGACAGAGCCGGCGAGTACAGACCCTGGACGATCTCGTTCAGGGCGCCGGCGTACGGACGCGCGGCGTAGACCCGATCCGTCGCGCGCTTGAGCTTCGACGTCGCGACCAGCTCCATGGTGCGCGTGATCTGTCGGGTGTTCTCCACCGACTTGATCCGGCGTTTTACGTCCCGTGCGCCTGCCACGTCTCTTCCTCTCTCTTCCTAGGCGAGTGTGATGGGCTCAGGCCGTGGCGCCGGCGGGCGCCTTCTCGTGCTCGGCTTCGAACGACGCGTTGTACGACTGGATGGCCGCCTTCAACCGCTCGGTGAGGTCGTCCTCCAGCTTCCCGGTGGTCCGGATCTCGTCGAGTACGTCCTGGTGCTTGGCGTGCATGGCCTCGTGGAAGCCCAGCTCCCACTCCCGCACCAGGTCGATGTTGATGTCGTCGAGGTAGCCGTTGGTCACGGCGTAGATGACGGCGACCTGGTTCTCCACCGCCATAGGCTGGTACTGGGGCTGCTTCAGGACCTCCACCGTGCGGGCGCCTCGGGCAAGCTGACGCTGGGTCGCGGCGTCGAGGTCGGAGCCGAACTGGGCGAAAGCCTCGAGCTCCCGGTACTGGGCAAGGTCCAGGCGGAGACGGCCGGCGACCTTCTTCATGGCCTTGATCTGCGCCGCACCCCCGACTCGGGACACCGAGATACCGACGTTCACCGCCGGTCGGACGCCCGAGAAGAAGAGGTCGGGCTCCAGGAAGATCTGCCCGTCGGTGATGGAGATGACGTTGGTGGGAATGTACGCCGAGACGTCACCGCCCTGGGTCTCGATGATGGGCAGCGCCGTGAGCGAACCGCCGCCGAGCTCGTCGGAGAGCTTGGAGGCGCGCTCCAGGAGCCGGGAGTGGAGATAGAAGACGTCGCCCGGGTACGCCTCGCGGCCGGGAGGCCGGCGGAGCACCAGGGAGAGCTGACGGTACGCCTGCGCCTGCTTCGACAGATCGTCGTACACCACCAGCGTGTGCTTGCCCTGCCACATGAAGTGCTCGGCCAGAGCGGTGGCGGAGTACGGCGCGATGTACTGCATGGGCGCCGGGTCGGACGCGTTGGCGGTGACCACGATGGTGTAGTCCATGGCCCCGTGCTCCCGGAGCGTCTCCACCACCGAGCGGACCTTACCGGCCCGCTGACCGACGGCGCAGTAGATGCAGATGACGTCGGTGTTCTTCTGGTTGATGATGGTGTCGATGGCGACGGCCGTCTTTCCCGTGCCACGGTCACCGATGATGAGCTCGCGCTGGCCACGACCCACGGGGATCATGGAGTCGATGGCCTTGATGCCCGTCTGGAGCGGCTCGCCCACCGGCTGCCGCTTGACGATGCCCGGCGCCACGATGTCGATCTGGCGCGTGTCCTCGATCTCGATGGCGCCCTTGCCGTCCTGGGGCTCACCGAGGGGATCGACGACGCGGCCCAGGTAGCCGGCGCCGACGCCCACCGAGAGGACCTTCCCGGTGCGTCGCACCTGGTCACCCTCGTGGAGGCTCGTCCAGTCACCCATGATGACCGCACCGATGTTGTCCTCTTCGAGGTTGAGCGCGAGGGCGGTGACGCTGTCGCCACTCTCCGAGGAGGTGATCTCGAGCATCTCCGAGGCCATGGCCTTGGTGAGCCCGTAAATGCGGGCGATACCGTCCTTCACCTCGAGAACTTCGCCGATCTCCTCGGCTTGGAGCTCGTCCTCGTAACGGTCGATCTCCTTGAGGAGGACGTCCTTGATCTCGCTGGCGCGGAGCTGGGAGTCGTTGGCCATCTCTATCGTGTCCTAATGAGTGATGTCGGCGGCGAGGAGCCGGCGGCGCATGCCGTCGAGCTTCCGTCGTACCGAGCCGTCATAGATCATGTCACCTGTCCGTACGACGAGTCCACCGATGATCTCCGGGCGCACCCGGATGTGGGGAATCGCCTTCTTGCCGAGCGCTGCGGACAGCTTCTCGGCAATCATGTCGCGGGTGGCGTCGTCCACCGGACGAGCCACCGATACCTGCACGTGCTCGCGACCCATGCGTTCGTCCAGCAACGCGTGGTACTGGGTCGAGATCTCTCTGAGGATGCGCTGCCGACGCTTGTCGATCGTGACCAGAATGAAGTTCACCACGTGCTTCGGCAGTTGGTCGCCGAAGACGCGGCGAACCACGTCCTTTTTGTCGGCGTCGTCGATGCGCGGGGTCTCGAGGAAGAGCCGGAACTGCTTGTTCTCCTCGATGACCCGCGAGACCGTCTCCAACGCGCCACCATAGCCCTCGAGGGCGTCATTGCGGTCGGCGAGCTCGAAGAGCGTCTCCGCGTAGTTCCGCGCGACGGTTTCGTCTCTCACGACCGGATGCCCTCGCTGGCGCTCATGTCACCCAGGTACCGCTCAACCAGCTGGCGGTCCTGTTCCTGGTCGAGCTTCTCCTGCAGCAGCCGGGAAGCGGCGGCCAGCGCGAGCTCCACCGATTCCTTCCGGAGGGCCTCGATGGCCTGATCGCGCTCGCGCTCGATCTCCTGACGCGCGCGCTCGACGATGGACTGGGCTTCCGTCCGCGCCTTCTCCTCGATCTCTCTCCGCACTTGCTCGCCGGCGGCCTTGCCCTCGGCGATGAGCTCGCTGGACTGACGCCGGGCGTCGGCCAGTTGAGCCTTGTGCTCCTGGAGGAGACGGGCGGCCTCCGCGTTCTGCGCAGCCGCCTCGTCCAGAGCCGACTGGATGCCCTTCTCCCGCGCCTCGACGGCGCCCAGGATCGGACCCCAGGCGTACTTGCCCAGGATGAAGACGAGCACGCCGAACACGATGAGCGTCCAGACGCTCAGCCCCGTGTTGATGTCGTACAGACCGCCGTCCCCGCCCCCACCCTGCGCCCACAGCACCTCGGGCATCAGAGCGGACAAGGCCAGCAGGCCCGCTGTAATCCGACTCGCTCTCATGATCTCTCCGTAGTTCCTCTTTCGCTCGGACCGGTCAGTACCGGCCCGCACCCTCTGCCCGCCTCACGCGGCCTGCCCCCTTCAACTCGAAGGGCCGGCAGGCGTCGCGAGGCGCGTCGCTCCCAAGGCGGGTCGACGACAGCGTAGCGACGCTACGCCGAGGAGAACCCAACGCCGGGAGCGGCGTGCATCGCGGCGCCTAGAAGAACTTGAAGAGGATGGTGATGACGAGCCCGAACAGCGCGGCACCCTCGATGAGCGCGGCGAGAATGATGCCGGCCGTCTGGATGGTCGCGGCAGCCTCGGGCTGACGGGCGATACCCTGAGCAACGCCGTTGCCGATCTGGCCGATGCCGATTCCGGCGCCGATGACGGCGAGTCCGATGCCGATACCGGCTCCGAGGAGGTCGAGACCACCGGAGGCGGCGGCCGCATCCTGAGCGATGGCGAGCATTCCGTAGAGCATGTGCTTTCCTTGGAAGGTTGTCGTCTAGCGACGGGTTGAAAAAATCTCTGCAATCAAATCAGTGAGCGTGGAGAATCAGACCGCTGAAGACCGCGGTCAGAATCGCGAAGATGTACGCCTGGAGCAACGCCACGAAGACCTCCAGAAGCATGATGCCGGACACCATCGCCAGAGACGCGATGGTGACACCGCCCGTGATGATGGCGCTGCCTCCGGCGAACATGAAGATGAGTCCGAGCAGGGACAGAACGAGGGTGTGGCCCGCCATCATGTTCGCGAAGAGCCGGATCATGAGGGCGAAGGGCTTCGTCAGCTTCCCGAGGAACTCCACGGGCGTGAGGATGACGAGCATGATGGCCGTGCCCACGGGGTTCAGACCCTTGGGAGCGTAGAAGATGGTTCCCATGTAGCCCTGGAACCCGAGAGCCCGCATGCCCGAGATCTCGGTGACCACGAACGTCACCAGGGCCAGTGCCCCCGTAACCATGAAGTTGCCCGTGGCCGTGGCGCCGAACGGCACGAGCCCGAGCAGGTTCATGAAGAGGATGAAGAAGAACAGGGTCAGGATGTAGCCGGTGTAGGCGTCGGCACCGTGACCGATGTTCCGGCGAACCACCTCGTCCCGGAAGTAGATCACCATGGCCTCGACGGCGTTGGCGGCCCCGGTGGGAGCGCGGTTCTGATACTTCTTCCGCATGGCCATGCCGATGGGCACGAAGATGGCGAGGCACAGGAAGGCCGCCAGCAGCATGAAGACGACGTGTTTCGTGGGCGAAAGGTCCACGGTCAGCGGACCCAGCTGCACCGGATCGAAGTGGGGAAAATAGATCTTCAGCTCCCCGAAGGGCGTCACCGCATCCCAGTAGTCCACGTCGAGGAGATGGTGGGTCAGCATGCCCTGGAGGTCGGGCTGCTCGCCCGCCTCGGCACCGCCGTACTCCTGGGCGCCCTGGGCGCCGCCCTGCATCATTGCCAGAAGGCTCATCTAGGCTTCAACCGTTTCGGCATGCGTCAGTGTCCCGGAGCCGACCTTGAAGAAGACGGGCTCGAGGAGCAGAAGTCCGAAGAAAAAGCCGGCCAGGGCCAGGAGCATGACCACCGCGCCGTCCATCTGAGACCGGATGGCCGCGAAGGCGACCACGCCGATCACCACCATTCGAAGGGCCGTCCCGCCCACCCAGGCGGCAAGAAATGCGTTGGGCTGGTCGCGAACACGACGGAGAACCCAGAAGGCCGTCACCTGCACCGGGGTCGCGATGGCGGCGGCCAGGAGGAGACCCGAGCGACCGGCCGGGTCGAGAACCGGCCAAAGCAATCCCACGGTGAGCGCGATGACCGCACCGCCCGTGGCCGCGTATTTGAGGGAGGGACTCATCGTTTGGGTGTCGTCGTGGGCGGTTGTTCCCGCTCACGAGGTTCGATCACGATGTGGTAGTAGAGGCTGTAGAATCCGGCGG
>CALJKZ010000282.1 GCA_937983085.1 uncultured Gemmatimonadales bacterium | reverse complement strand
TACTATCCTAGTGGCTCTATTAGCTCGTCCCCTGCCTGACGGGCCCTCTACCCCCGGATTTCATGCACCGACGGGCACCATCGAAGGGGCTCTCAACGCTCCGGCAAACGAATGAGTCCTTGTTGTACACCTGCGGGTGCAACGCACTTCGAGTCCGGGTCGGCCCTACGAGCGGCCGAGGCACAAAGCACGGAGTTAGGGATGCCGGGGGTTGAGACGATCACCAAACTGAAGTCCGAGTCCATTCGGGGCTGGCTGACCGACCGGAAGGGTTGGCAGCGACGCTCGAACACGCTCACCAAGGAGTTCCAGTTCTCACACTTCAGGGACTCCATCGTCTTCGTGAACCGCGTCGCCACCCTCGCCGACAGCCACAAGCATCACCCCGACATCGAGGTGCGAGACGGCACCGTGAGGCTCGTGCTCACCACCGAAGACGTCGGCGGCATCAGCGAGAAGGATCTGGACCTGGCCGAGCAGATCGACTTCGCAACCTCCTTCGGTCAGCACTAGCCGAATCCCTTCGCTGACCCGATGACGCCCCTCCGGCGCGACGACGCCCTGCGTCAGGCGCCGAGGTCCAGAAGGTCCTCTACGCGCTCGACGAAGTAGTCGGGCCCCGCGGCCTCCAGGACCGGCCGCTGGATGGGCCCCCACGCCACCGCCGCCGTCTTCACGCCGGCGCCTCGTCCTGCGGTGACGTCGTGGGGGGAGTCCCCGACGAAGAGGACGCGTGACCGGAGGTCGGCTACGCCCAGGGCGCCCACAGCCCGGATGACCGGTTCGGGATCCGGCTTGCCCCGTTCGACCTCGTCACCGCAAATCACGCAGTCGAAGGCGTCGGAAAGGCCACATACCGACAACGTCCGTTCGGCAATGTTACGACCCTTGCTGGTAACGATCCCCAGCGGGTAGCCGCGACGCCGGAAGTCGTCGAGCATCGACGGGACGCCGGGAAAGGGCCGAACCATGGCGTCGTGGATGGACCGCTGGAACTCCACGTACGTGGCGAGCATGGCCCGGTGTTCTTCGTCGGATTCGGCGAAGGTGGCCAGCTGGACGGGAAGCGGCGTGCCGATGCCCTCGAGGAACGCCGCGTCGGGTGGCGTCGATCCGCGGTGGGTCCGGAGCGTATGGCGGAAGCTCATGAGAATGAGCTCAACCGTATCGGCCAGCGTCCCGTCGAGATCGAAGAGCACTGCGCTCCACGCCATCCTCTACTCCCTCTCCAGGAACCGCAGAATGAGGCGGAAGGCCTCCTCGTCGCGCAGGAGCCCGGCGTGGGTGGGGCAGCACAGCTCGTGGTCCTCCACCCCTGGAAGGGTCGCGCTTTCGCCCGGAACGATGTGGGTGTCGACCCGGGTGCGAATGGTCATGGCCTCCACCCCCGACGGGCTGGGAGCCTCGGCGTTCAACGTGTCGAGGAAGGGGCTGTCGGGCATCATCTCTTCCCGGCCCCCTCCCCAGGCGAGGTGCGCCGACAACGTGCCGCGGTGGGGCGAGGCCATGAAGACCACCCGTCGAACCGGGGGGGTCTCCATGGACCTCAGGTACCATCGCGTGGCGAGCCCACCCATGGAGTGGGCTACGACGTCGACCTCCTCGGCACCGGTGCGAGCCATCAGGCCACCGATGGCGACGGCAAGCTCGTCCGCGTGATCCCGATTGCTCCCGGTGGGTTCGGCGAAGGTCACGGTCTCCACCCAGTCCGACGGCCAGCCGGCTCCGAGGAGACGGATTCGCAGCGCAGCCAGGTCCCGGCCGGTATCCAGCCAGCCGGGCACCAGGAGGACCGGCACGTCGCCCGGGCCGGGTCGGGGCGAGGGAGTCACCGTCGATGCGAGCGTCACCGTCGATGCGAGCGTCACCGTCGAGGCGGGCGTGACGGTCGATGCGGGAGTCGCCGTGAAGGGGAGCAGCGCGAGCATGGTCGAGACGCCCCCGCCGGCTATCCGGCGCCTCACGAAACCACCTCCCGGACGACGCGGGGCAGAGTCTCCAGCACGAAGTCGACCTGCGCGTCGTCGAGGGTCATGGGTGGCGTCAGCTCCACCACGTGACCGTCGTCTCCTGCGGGCAGCAGGATGAGACCTTCGGCCAGGGCTCGCCGGGCCACCTGCGCCCCCGCTCCCTCACGGGGTGTTCGGCCGTCGTCCTCGACGAGATCGATGCCCAGGAGGGGACCGACGCCCCGCACCTCCGCGACGGCCGGGTGGGAACCGAGGGCGGCCGCAAGCCCAAGCCGGAGCTGCTCTCCGACCCGGCTCGCCCGATCGAGTACGGCGCCCTTCCGAAGCTCGTCGATGACCTCCACCGCGGCGGCGCAGGCAAGGGGGTGGCCGAGGAAGGTGCTGGTGTGAATGGCTTCGCCGTCGCTGGGCGGCCAGGCGTCCATGACCGACGGTGGTCCGATGCACGCGGAGATGGGAAGGCCGCCACCCAGTGCCTTGCCCACGCAGATGAGGTCCGCATCGAGACCCGCCGCCTCCGACGCGAAGAGCGCTCCGCACCGTCCGAGTCCGGTGAAGATCTCGTCGGCCACCACCAGCGCTCCGGCTTCGCGGGCCAACCTTCCCAGCTCGCGAAGGAAGCCCGCCGGAGGCACCCGGCAGCCCCCCCTGGCCTGCACCGGCTCGACGATGACGGTTCCAATGGGATCGCCGTTGGGCGCTCCGTCGCGGAGAAGACCCCGTACGACGTCCAGGGCCCCGCTACCGTCGCTGTCACCGTCGCGAACCGGATCCGGAAAGGGCGCGAATGCGACGCCCTCGAAGAGCCTCTCCTCGAACCCACGACGGAAGTGGTGGCGCTCAGTGGCCGCCAGTGAGCCCAGGGTGAGGCCGTGGTAGCCGCCCTGGAACGCGAGGATCCCCGGCCGGTTGCTGGCGAGGCGGGCGGTCTTCAGTGCCGCCTCCACCGCCTCCGAGCCCGACCCGGCCAGGATGGTCCTCGTCTCGGTCCAGGGGGCGATGTCGGCCAACGCCTCCAGGAGCTCCAGCTTCTGCACCGGGGGGTGGATGTCCCCCATGCCGTGGATGAGCCGCACCTGCGTCGACAGGGCCTTGAGCACCGGTGGGGGTGCGTGGCCGAGGAGGGACACGCCGAACGCACTCGTCAGGTCCAGATACACGTTTCCGTCGGCGTCACGCACGTTGCTCCCCACCGCCTCTTCCCAGAAGACGGGCCAGTCGTCGGTCAGGAAGGTGATGTTGCGGGACTCCACCCGGGCGAGGCGCTCGGCCAGGGCCCGTGAGTCAGGCCCGGGCGGCCGGACCCGCACGTCGGGCAGGCAGGAACCGAACGCTCGGGTCGTGCTCACGGGATCGAGCACCCGGGTGGTGCCGGACGGGGGCCCCTCACGGGCCCGAGCCAGGCCCGGCGATCAGTCGTCCGAGAGCTGGGTCTCGGCCTGCATCCCCATCGCATGGTACCCCTTGTCGACGTGCAGCGTCTCACCCGTGATTCCGGACGCCAGCGGAGAGCAGAGGAAGGCCGCCGCCGTACCCACCTCGTCGGCGGTATTCGCTTCGGGCAGGGCCGCATTCTCCTCGTAGTACTCGACCATTCGCTCGATGGTGCCGATGGCCTTGGCCGCGCGGCTGGCGAGGGGGCCGGCACTGATGGTGTTCACCCGGATCCCGTGCCGGCGCCCGGCCTCGAAGGCAAGGGTGCGCGTGTCGCTCTCCAGGGCCGCCTTGGCCGAGCTCATGCCCCCGCCGTATCCGGGGATGACCCGCTCGGCGGCCAGGTACGACAGCGACACCACCGCACCGCCCTCGCGCATGATGGGGCCGAAGCGCTGAACCATGCTCACCAGGGAGTAGGCGCTGGCGCTCACCGCAGCCAGGTAGCCCGACCGGCTGGTGTCGATGAGAGCCTTCTGGACCTCGGGCCCGTTCGCCAGCGAGTGGACCAGAACGTCCACGCACGGCGAGCCGAAGTCGGCCTCGAGGGAATCGACCACACCCTGGATGGAGTAGCCCGACAGGTCCTTGTATCTCTTGTCCTCGGCGACCTCCGCGGGCACGTCGTCGTCCTGGTCGAAGACGGCGTCGAGGGGGTAGATCTTCTCGATGGCGATCTCGCCTCCGTCGGGAAGCGACAGATCCAGCTTTCCCCGCTCGAGGCTCTTCGTGAAGATGCGCATGGTCGGCGGCCATGTGCCGACGCAGATGGAGGCGCCCGCCGCCGCCAGGGCCCGGACGATGGCCCAGCCGTAGCCGCGATCGTCGGCCACGCCGGCGATGAAGGCTCGCTTCCCCTTCAGATCGATGGACAGCATTTCCGCGTCTCCTCGGAGGGACCTGGAGGTCCCCTCAGCGCCGGCGAGCGCGCCCGGCTTCTACTCTCGTTGGGCCCTGAAAGTAGTGACGTGGTGCGTGGGTGCGAAGGTGGAGATTCGGCGGGCCCGTAGTGCCGTCCGTCAGATGAGGAAGAAGCCC
>CALJKZ010000281.1 GCA_937983085.1 uncultured Gemmatimonadales bacterium | reverse complement strand
AGTCTTCCTGGCCCTTTCGCTGCCGACGGAAGCGGGCCCGTTGCTCACGGACTTCACCCACGCGTCCCCGAACACGCTCACCTATACCGGGACAGTAGAGAAGCAAGTCTTTGTCGAAGCCAAGGTTTCGGTTGCGGCTGACACCACTCAGTTGACCGGAGACACCCTGGGCATCGCCCTCATCGTCGGCGGCGCTGCCCCTTCGATCCCCGCAGACGAGGAACTCTTCTTTGTGCCGGCTTCCGGAGGCATGACGACGGGCGACATCGTCGAGTTGGGGGTCAACAAACAGATCACCTTGCAGCCCGGCGACACCATTCGGGTCGGGTTGCGGTCGGTGTCCGCCTCCTTTGACGCGGCTGTCTTCCGGCTGACGGTGACCGTGTGGGAGTGCGCATCGGGTGGCCCCGCCGGCCCGACCGGCCCCGCGGGCCCGACCGGCCCCTCTGGCCCTCCGGGCCCGACCGGAGACCCGCCCCTGAACGTGACCCAGCACGCCTTCGGCCCGCTGACGGTCCCGGTCGTCCCCACGGGTGTCCTCATCAACTTCACCGATGCGGCATTCTTTCTGATCGGATCGCCGATCCCCGCTGGCTTTCATCGGTTTCCGTGTGACGCAGGACGGCTGATCTGTTCGACCTTCTATTTCACGGGCATCCCGGGGGGCGCCACCATCGACGTCACGTTGAACCTCCGCACGGCTGCTCCCCCCGCGTTGCCCGTCGCCAGTGTCTCGGTTGCTGGGATTGCACCGGGGGTACCCGTTACGTTCATTTGGCCGGCGACCGCTGTGTTCGCCGCTCTGGACGAGGTCAATGTGGAGGTCGTGGTGTCGGCCGTGGCCGGGGTTGCCCTACCGATCATCATCTCTGCGGATATCGAAAACCAATGGGTCGAAGTGCCACCCGTCGTCCCCGCCACGCAGCGGGACCGCACCCGCCATACCAACATCGTTCCTCTGGGGGAGCTCAGCCTTCCCGATCCCTTAGCACTGAGCTTCGGCACGGACTGGTCGCTGCTCTCACCCGCGGGCGGCGGCGCCGTTCCGCCGTTCGTCCCTGCCCAGTCGCCCACCGTCCCGGCGGGGATGACGACGGTCAATGCACCCGCATACCAGTGGGTTGCCAACAAGGCAGGACGCCTCGTGGAGGTGATGTGGCTGCACCTGGCTCCCGTGCCCCCCCTCCCCGTCACCATCGAACTCCGAGCGCTCACCCCGTCCTTCATGACCCCGCCGTTCGCTCGCAACACGGCGGAGGGGCCGAGCGTTCTTCTCGAGGCAGTGACGCTGCCGGTCACATCGGGTGTGCCCACGCTCTTCGCCTTCACACCGGCCCTGGCCACCTTTGCGGCTGGCGACGTCCTCCAGGTCTTGGTTCGAGGGTTTGCCGCGATCAGCGGTGAGCTCACGACGATTGCTACGTGTGAGTGGGAGTTCTAGGCCATGCAACACGGGGACACGATCTGCTGCCAGCCGTGTGAAGACCGGCAACTGTGCCAGCCTCGGCACAACTGCTGCCTGGAGTGCCATTGCAGCTTCGAGGAGCAGTTCGCGTTGCCCTTTCTGCCTCCACCTCTTCAACTCCTGATGCTGCAAGAGCACGAGGCACTCGAGCGAGATGGCTTCCCCGAGGACGCGGTCGCCCGGCATGCGGCCTGGGAGGAGCCTCTCTTCCGCCTCTACTGCCCGGACTGGGTGTGCGCCCGCCTCGAAGAGGACCACAGGGCCCATGCCGAAGGCGGACTTATGAGTCGGGAGCCCCAGAACTGGCGCGCGCGCTGGCGGGCGCGGGCTCGATGAGTGGAGTCGATGACGCCCTGCGTCGATGGTGGGAGACGGAGGCCCCGAAGGTACGTGCCGAACTCCGCAAGCGCTATCGCGTCTCGGCGCTGAGCGAGGACACGATCCGGTTGCTCATGGCCTCCACAGGCGAGGCGTTCCGAGCTGGTTGGCGCGCCCGGGAGCGGCTTCAGCAGGCGCAGGGGACCCAGCGAAACCTCTTGGGCGGCGAGGACTAGCGCCGAGGCTCGGCGGGGACGCCCCGCTCGCGGAGTAGGTGCGCCGTCAGAAACTGCGCCCCGATCAGGCCACCGAAGAATACGGTGACCCAGAAGATCTTCCGTCCGCTTTCATCGTCCATGGCGCCAGCCTATCAAACTGGGTGCATCAAAAGGTGCGCATCCCGGGGGTGGATCTTGCCTCTTCGAGCTGCTTGGCATGCCGCTGCCTCCGCCAGCCTTCGAAGACGGTGCGGAGCGCGCCCGCGGCAAGGGAAGCCCACAGCACTTCCTCGGCCGTGAACTCGACGGAGGTGAACTTGGTGACGAAGAGCATCCCGACGACCACGAGGATCCCCACGGGATCCATGGACTTTTCGGCAAGGCCCAGGGCGCGTTTCATCGGTTCCGACACCCGATCAGTCTAGCACGGGCCTGTGGACAGCGAGCCGCAGTTGCGACTGCGATCCCGGGCATCTACGCTCGACCCGTGGCCAAGCCTCGGATCTGCCTCCACATGATGGTGAAGAACGAGGAACGGGTCTTGCCTCGGTGTCTTCGGTCGGTACGCCCCTATATCGACGCCTACCTGATCGCAGACACCGGCTCGACGGACGCAACCAAGCAGGTCATCGAGCGCGAACTCGCCGGCCTCCCGGGCCGCGTCGTCGACCACACCTGGCACAACCACGGGGCCAACCGGAACCTGGCCATGAACGCGTTGCGGGCATGGCTGAGCGACCGGGAGGATCCCTGTGCGTGGGCGCTCCTGATCGACGCCGACTGCACGTGGGTACCGGAGCCTGGTTTCGAGTGGCCCGAGGACATGGACCAGGTCGACAGCTACGAAGTGGAGCTGCGCTACGAGGCGAATCGGAGCCAGGGGTGGGACAACGTGAGCATTGCGCGTCAGGTGCTCGTACGGACCTCCCATATCTGGCACTACCAGCAGGTCTCCCACGCGCACCTTCCGATCTACGCGGACCGGACGATGCGGTTCCTCGAGCGGGTCTACATCGCGGAAGGGGCCGACGGCGCCCGTCAACGAAGCGCCGACGCGTTGGACAAGTACAAGCGCGACGCAGAGGAGTTCGAGCGTCAGCTCGCCCGCGACCCCGGCAATGGGCGCGCCATGTTCTACCTCGCGCAGTCCTTCGCCAATCTGGAGCGCTGGACGGACGCGATCACCTGGTACGAAAAACGCGTCCTGGCGGAGGGGAAGACGGTAGTTTTCGCGGAGGAGGCCTATGTGGCTCAGCTCCGCGTTGCGCAGATCTGCGAGTACCAGCGCAGCCCCAAGGAGACTCGCGCCGCCTACCAAAAGGCTATCCGCATGCGGCCCACGCGGGCGGAAGCCCCCTACCACTACGCGCTGTGGGAGCAGTCCCAGGGCGACGACGTGGCGGCTCTGATGGCCTGCAACCTGGCGCGGACCCTCCCCGAGCCCAAGGGCGAGCGGCTTTGGGTACAGACGCAGATCTATCGCTGGCGGGCCCTCGACACCTTCATCCAGGTGGCCCACCGCAATGGCATCAGCAAGGATGCCTGCGCCGAGTGGACCCGCGAGCTGCTGGCGCGCCCCTTGTTGCCCGCGGAGCAGCGCCCTCGCATCGAACAGAACCTCCGCTTCTACCGCTACAAGCCGGGCGACCCGATCTACACCTATCCCGTCGGGCTCGTCATGGCCACGACGAAAGCCCGGGAGGAAACGGCGCAGAAGGTGGTCCGCGGCCTCCTTCGGCACGGCGTCGAGGCCATGGTGCTTCACCTCAATGGCTACGAGAGGGTGCCGAAGTGGGCGCAGGGCTTGCCGGCGAATGTCGAGGTCGTGGTCCACCCGGAGGATTGCGGACCCGCAGTCCGCTTCAGCAAGCTGCCCGAGACTCGATTCGTCCTGACCGTGGACGACGACCTGGTCTACCCCACCGACTACGTCGCGCGTACCGTCGCTGAGCTGGAAGCGCACGGACCCGGCACCGTCGTCACCTGGCACGGCAGCTGGTGGGAGCCTGGCGAGGCCGTCTTGTTCCAGAACCGCAAGTGCATTTCGTTCGGAAGCTCGAGCCGCGCCGACGAGCCCGTGCGCTACCTCGGGTGTAGGGCCAGTGGGTTGCACCGCGCCGACCTCGAGCACGGCCGACGGCCCCATGTCGCCGCGCACCTGCGCCCACGTGCCGCCCGAATACGTAAACCCGCCATCGAGGATGCGCAACACCCGCCCGGTCACCTCAACGGCATCACCCCACCGAGGATCAAGCTGATGTCCAATCGTCAGCGTAACGGTCGCCCCCGCGCCGTGTGCGTGACAGCTCGCTGCGGCCTGCGGATCAACCACGGGCACGAGCGCGGGCTCGTCCAGTCCCGCATCGAGCAGCGCACGCAACGCGGCCACGCTGTCGCCCGCCGCCCCGCCGCCGGCGCAGTCGGCAGTGTCCACCAGCAGC
>CALJKZ010000280.1 GCA_937983085.1 uncultured Gemmatimonadales bacterium | reverse complement strand
AACAATGGTCGGCGGTTGCGGTCGTGATCGGGGGCGGCATCCTGCTCCAGATCCCTGGCCACGATGACGCCCAGATGGACCATGCGGCGATGGGCCACGGCGAGATGCCCGCCGAGATGGCGGAAGCTGATGGCCCCTATCGCACGGTGGCACTCGAGGTCACCGGAATGACCTGAGACGGCTGCGCCACGGCGGCCCGTGTGGCCGTACAGCGAGTCGAAGGCGTGTCGGCGGCGCAGTTCTCCCACGACCGCGCCGAAGGCCGCGTGATCTACGACACGACCATGACGTCGGTTGAAGAGATCGCGGCGGAACTCAAGCGAATTACCGGATTCACGGCTCAGGAGCGGATCAGGGCGGGCGGCGGATGAACTCCCCTCTGGAGGACCGACATGACAAGACCTCGTATTGACCTCGTGTACTTCGAGGGCTGCCCCAACGCGGGCAAGGCCCGAGAGAATCTGAAGACCGCCATTGAAGCCACAGGTCGTGGGCTCACGTGGTCCGAGTGGGACCTGACGTCTGAGGCCACCCCGGATTCGTTTCGTCGCTACGGCTCGCCGACGGTGCTAGTCGATGGCGAAGACGTGACGGGCGATGGCGCCGAGGCGGCCGCCATGGCATGTCGCGCCGACGGCGCGCCAGGAGTTGAGGCTATCTCCGCCCGGCTCGGCTAGGAGCGAGCGGCCCACTCACGGGCTCTGGCCAGTGCCTCACCTGTTCAAGTCGAACAGGTAGGGTTTGTACTTGTCTGCCGGGTACCGGCATCATGGTGTGGCGTCGATCGACCGCGGGCGCTCTTTGAATCCCACGTCCCTGGTCCGTTTCTCGTAGCCCCTCGGGCGCGAATCGCCCCTCGTCGGTCGGCTTTCGACCGACGAGCCATCGTCGACGGCACGGAGCGTGCGGTAGTTTTCGACGCCGGGCTGTGCTCGGACCGAACATGCCCTCGTGACGGTGAGATCCCCATGACCCTCTCGGCGAACGCCCTCCGCGCCGGATTCCCCGTGCTCTTTGCGGGGCTTCTTGCCTCGTGCGGTGATCCGTCGAGCACGGATGTGGACACGGGCGCCGTCGGGTCGATCTCGCTCTCACCCCCGAGTGCGATCATGTCCGCCGCCGGCGATACGGTGCGCTTCACCGCGACGGTGAGCGATCAGACAGGGGTCGTTCTGCCAGACGCGTCCGTGACGTGGTCCTCTATCGACGCCGGGGTCGTGGTAGTGTCGGACGACGGATTGGTGACCGCGACCGGTATCGGGACCACCTTCGTTTCTGCGGTGAGCGGGTCGGTTTCCGATTCCGTGCCTGTGACCGTCGGGCCCGCACCCACGCCGGTCACGGCCGAGCTGCTCTCCGGTCTGTCGAGTCCGTGGGGCATCGCGCAGCTGCCGGATGGCCGTTTTCTCATCTCACAGAAGGGCGGCTCGTTCGTCGTCCTGGCGTCCTCGGGGCAGAGCGTCCTCGCGACGATTCCCGCTCCCTTTGCGGTGGAGTCGGGTGGGCAGGGGGGGCTACTCGATGTCGTCGCAGATCCGGACTTCGACCAGAACTCCAAGATCTATTGGACCTACTCCGAGCCTGGGGTCGGCGCCGAGGCCGGGCTCTACGGGACTGCCGTGGCGGCGGCGACCCTCGTTGGTAACGCGCTGCAGGACGAGGAGGTCATCTACCGTCAGCATCCGAAGACCGGGGGGCGGGGCCATTACGGCTCGCGTCTGGTCTTCCGCGCCGACGGGACCCTGTTCGTGACGTTGGGCGACAAACAGCTCGGCTCGCCGGCTCAGGATACGACCGGCACGCTCGGTAAGGTCGTGCGGATCAACCCTGACGGGTCCGTTCCCGCCGACAATCCGAGGCGGCCCGGGTGGCCGCCGGAGATCTGGTCCCTCGGGCACCGAAATCCGCAGGGGGCGGCCCTTCGGCCGGGTACCGGCGACCTGTGGGTCGTGGAGCACGGGCCCCAGGGCGGCGACGAGCTCAACCGCGTCGTGGCCGGTGCCAACTACGGCTGGCCGGCGGTGAGCTACGGCTGTCCGTACGGCTCGCCCGTCGGAGACGCATGTCGAATCGGCGGCGGGACGCATGCCCCAGGCTACGTGGAGCCGGTGAGCTACTGGGTCCCCGTGTCGGTCGCACCGGCGGGGATGATCATCTACGACGGTGACCGTTTTCCGCAGTGGCAGGACGACGTGATCTTCGGCACGCTGGCGGGAACGGCGATCTGGCGGGTCTCCCTGGTGGGCGACGTGGAGTCGACGCGCGAGGAACTCTTCGCGGACCTCGGCGAGCGGATCCGCGACGTGCACCAAGGACTCGACGGCTGGATCTACTTCGTGACCGACTCGGGACGGTTCATCCAGATCCGGCACTCGTGAGGTTCACGCGGTCCTCACGCTGACGCTTGCCGAAGCAGCCGCTTCGCCGTCGCTTCCGTGCATGAGAACTCTCGCCATAGCCCTCGTGACACTCGGGACGGTCTCGACTTCCATCGACGCGCAGGTAGCGACTCAGACCCAAGGACTGGACGCCGGCACGCTCGCTGAGATCACGGACGCCATCGCTGATGTAGTGGATCGCGGAGAGCTGGCAGGCGCCGTGGTGGCCGTCTCCCGGCACGGACGGATCGCCTACCTCCAGCCGACGGGACTCCAGGACATCGACGCGCGCGTGCCGATGCGAAACGAGTCGATCTTCCGCATCTACTCGATGTCCCGAGCCATCACCGCGGTGGCCATCGGCACCCTGGTCGACGCAGGTCGCCTTTCGTTCGACGACCCGGTTCATCTCTACCTGCCGGCGTTCGAGGACGTTCGAGTGCGCCAGGAGTCCGGCCCCGATCGTGCGCCCAGCCGCCCGATCACGGTACGCGACCTCCTGCTGCACACGGCCGGGCTGAACTTTCGCAATGCCGAGGACTATCGGGCCGCCGAAGTCCGCTCCCGAGATCGGAGTCTGGACGACTTCGTCACGCGGCTCGCCAGCGTTCCGCTCTATGAGGATCCCGGCACACGATTCCGATATGGGACCGGCTCGACGATAGCGGGCGCGGTCGTCGAAGCCGCCTCGGGCCAGCCACTCGACGAGTACATGCGCGAAGCCGTGCTCGACCCACTCGGGATGAGCGACACGGGCTTCTGGGTTCCGCCCGAGAAGGTCGGACTCCTCGCCACACCGTACCGCGTGCTCGACGGCGGTGGACTCGAAGCCTTCGCGACGGAGGACGTTCCGTTCACCCGCCGCGCCGCGCTGAACGACGGCGCGGTCGGAATGCTCTCCACGGCGCCCGACTTCCTGCGCTTCTGTCAGATGCTCCTCAATGGAGGGGAGCTCGATGGCGTCCGCATTCTGAGCGAAGCCACCACATCGGAGCTCGTCGCCAACGGACTCTCCGAAGAGATTCGCGCCAC
>CALJKZ010000279.1 GCA_937983085.1 uncultured Gemmatimonadales bacterium | reverse complement strand
CCGTCGCCCTGTTCCGTGCCGGCGTCCCACGTGCGCACCACGTTCTCGTGCTGGACGGCCTTTCCGATCTCCACTTCCCGCAGGAAACGCTTGAAGAACGACGCGTCGGAGAGCAGCTCGGGGTGGATGAGCTTTACGGCCACCTCGGCGCCTTGTGCCAGGCCCGCCACGGGCTCTTCCACCGTGGCCACGTAGACCGTCCCCATGCCGCCCTTGCCGAGCTCGCGGTGAATGAGGTAGGGGCCCAGCCGTCTCGCTTCCATGCGCCTCCCGGACCATGTTAGGGGTGCGCGCTCTTCCAGGCCATGCCCCTTCGCTCTATCCGCGGGACCTTGAAGCGCGGAATGTCCACGCAGGCAATCGAATCGGCCTCAGCGCAAGCTCTTGGCCGGCAACGGGTTATGGGCGGCGCGTCAGGCGCTTGAGCGCCGCCATCTGGCGCAGCATCTCGAGCCTCGGCCGGGCCGGCGTGCCCCAGACCTCGCCGCCGTCGGGGAGCATGCCGATCAAGCCGGATTGTGCTCCGACGCGGACGCGGTTGCCGCAGCCGCACCGGTTGGCAACCCCCACCTGTCCGCCGATCTCGCAGTCGTCGCCGATGTGGGCGTTCCCCGCCATTCCCGTCTGGGCCGCGATGAAGGTGCGCTTCCCGACGGTGCAGTTGTGACCGATGTGGATCAGGTTGTCGAGCTTGCTCATGGCGCCGATGCGGGTCTCATCGAAACGAGCCCGATCCACGCATGTGCCCGCCCCCACATGGGCGCCGTCCTCTAGGACGACACGGCCGAGATGATGCAGCTTGACGATGCCCTTGGGCACCGCCGCGAACCCGAAGCCCTGGCGTGAGAGCACCGCGTGGGCCCCCACGTGCACCTGGTGGCCGAGGACGCACCCTTCGTGCAGCACGGCGCCCGGCTCGACGACGCAGTCCTCGCCGATCGTCACGCCTCGCTCCACCACGACGTGGGATCGGATCACGCTGCGCGCGCCGATCCCGACGCGGGGCCCGACTACGGCGTACGGGCCGATGTACACTTCCGCGCCGATCCGCGCCGTGCGGTCCACCACGGCCGTGGGGTGGATCGAGGGGGGGGCCGGGGGTGCCACGAGGCCGAGGATCTCCATCACCCTGTTCAGCGCCACCAGGGGGAATGCGTGCCGCATGCACGGTCGCCCGAAGTCCGCCTTGACCTTGGTGGAAACCAGGAACGCCGTCGCCCGGGACGCCTGGGCCGCCTTGAGGAAGCGGTCCGAGTCGAGGGGTGCGATCGCCCCCGCGCCCGCCCCCTCCAGCGAACCGACGCCCGTGATCTCCACGCCGCCGTCGCCCCGGAGCTCCCCGTCGACGGCACGACACAGTTCCGCTAATGTCGCCATGGCGCCAGCCTACCCCGCCGCGAAGAGCCCGGACAAGCATGGATGAAGTGCCGAGGATCCGCCCCGCCCGCGACAGCGACTCGGCCGGCGTGATCCATCTCATCGCCGGGGTGTTCGAGGAGTATCCGGGCTGCGTTCTGGACGTGGACCGCGAGGAACCCCAGCTTCGGGCGCCGGCCTCCCGCTTCGACCGTTTCTGGGTGGCGGAAGAGGGGGACCGCGTCGTCGGCTGTATCGCCTGCGGGCTCCACGAAGCATGGGTGGAGCTGAAGAAGCTCTACGTGGACCGGTCGCAGCGCGGGCGCGGTCTCGGGCGTCGCCTGGTGGCGCTCGTCGAGGAGGTGGCCCGCGGCCGCGGGGCGAAGCGCATCGAGCTCTTGTCGGATACCCGCTTCGAGACCGCCCACCGCGTCTACGAGCGCTTGTTTTACTCGGCCACGGGGCGGACCCGCGATCTCCACGACCTGTCCAGGACGACGGAGTTCCACTACGTGAAGGTGCTCACGCCGGGGTGAGGTGCCCAGGCCAAGTCCGGCGCCCCCGCACGCGACGCATTCTCGAGGTAGAATCCGGGAACCGCGCGCACGCAAACAGACTGGGATGGGAACGCCGATCGGTCGAGGCGTAGCGCTCTGGTTAGGCGCCTTCACGCTGCTCAATCTCCCCGGCCGGGAAAACCTCTGGTGGATCGATGTGCGGCCCCTGCCCGCGTGGGTCCTCGCCATCCCCGCCGTCGTGCTGCTCGTCCACGGCCTATGGCCGCACCGCTGGCAAGTGGCGGTTGCCGCATGCACGGGAACGCTCGTAGCGGCTCTCCTGATCGGCTCGGTTCGGTACTTCGGTCTGCCCATCGAGCGTGGCTGGCCCGTCCCGTTCACCCTCGTCGCGGCAGGCGCGCTCCTTCTGGTGCTGCGAGGCCCGAAGTCACGCCGCCCGCGCCTCGCGCTTGTGGTCACGCTCGGAGCGCTCACCGCTGGATTCCCGGTCGCGCAGGTGCTGTCTTACGGAACCACCAGCTATGCGCGATCCGCCGACGCCATCGTTGTGTTCGGTGCGCGGTGCTACGCCGACGGCACGCCGTCCCAGTCCCTGGAGGATCGCGTCCGGACCGGGGTCCGGCTCTTCCACGAAGGGCGTGCTCCGCGTCTTGTGCTCTCGGGCGGCCCCGGAGATGGGGTCGTGCACGAGACGGACGCCATGCGCGATCTCGCAATGCGCCTGGAGGTGCCTGCCGAGGCCATCGTGCTGGACCGCGCCGGCCTGTCCACCCGCGATACCGTGCGTCACTCGCCGCCGGGAAGCGTTCTCGCGGTGAGCCACTTCTACCACCTGCCGCGCATCCAACTCGCGTACCGCGCGGAAGGCCGGACGGCGTACACCGTTCCCGCGGAAGAGGCTTACACGATCAGCCAGACGCCCTGGCTCATCGCGCGCGAGGTCGCGGCGTTCTGGACGTACTGGGCGCGATCGATCCCGCCGCGGGGGCTTCGTGGCTGATCGGCCGCGAACTCCACAGCGCCCATGCGACATAGACCGGCTGCATCGCCACGCGCAGCCAGAAGAACCAGCGTCCTTCGGGCAGCGGGTGGGGCATCGTCGCCGTGCCGAGGGCGTTGTCGACGTGGATCGGCAGGACCGCGACGAACCAGACGGCCGCGATCCAGCCCGCGGCACCACGGCTCGTCTCGAGGACGAACGCGAACCCGAGGAGGATCTGGAACGCCCCGCTCGCGTGGACGAGTATCTCGTGCGCCCCCAGCCAGGAAGGCATGAGCGCAAGAACCTCCCCGGTCCGCGTGACGTGCATGGACCCCATCACGACGAGCGCGAGTCCCATCGAGACGGCGGCATTCGCCCGCGGTTTGCGGATCAGGACATGGTTGCAGGCCGGCGGGATGGAGAGCAGCGCCGCCATGCCGACGAGCATCGCGAGAAAGACCATCCAGGAGGGATGGTACCGCTTCGACGCTAGGACCGAACGGTCACCCCTGGTGGGACGGGATGCCGCCGCGCGGCGAAGGAGCGCACGCGGG
>CALJKZ010000278.1 GCA_937983085.1 uncultured Gemmatimonadales bacterium | reverse complement strand
ACTTCTTCGACAACGGCGGCACGGAGCAGTGGTTCGACTACGCGATCTACCACCCTCAGGCGAATCAGAACCTGATGTGGCAGGAGACGCACGGTCGCGCCGAGGTCGGCGTTTGGACCACCCAGGCCCAGCAGATGTACGATGCCACCATGGACATCCGCGTGGCGTACACGCGGTGCGGCGAGTGGGTTGACACCAGCCGGCCCAATCCGGATCCGGGCATGGGTGTCGATGATCTCGGGTGCTCGTCTGGCTCAGGTGCCCACCAGGGTGCCGACGGTCTGACGGCGCACTACCGTCAGGACAAGTACGACGACCGTGGGTCGGACATCCCGCGCGCCTCTGGCGTCGAGATGCGTCTGATCCAGGCCGAGGCCATGCTCATGATGGGCGATATCAGCGCCGCGTCGGGCATGACCATGTACTTGAACATGGCTCGGGCTTCCTACGCCGATGCCAGCCTGCCTCCGCTCGCAGAACCTGCTGCGGTGGGTACCCTGGACTTCCGGGACCAGTACCCGCACTACGCCATGGACGGTGATGCAGAGTGGGACGCATGGTCGATGCTCGATGCTGAGCGCTACGCGACCCTGTGGCTCGAGGGCCGGCGTTTGTACGACATCATGCGATGGGACCACCCGTTCCTCGCGGGCGGCTTCCTGGCCAAGAACGTGCCGGGTGCCGACGCTGTTGCACAGCGTGTGTCGTGCCTCCCGATCCCGAAGGTCGAGTGCGACCTCAACCCCAACGTCACGGACCACCCAGCCTGCGGCTGATCGGAACGTGATGGTGTAGGTCCTGCCCCCGTCGGCGCTTGCCGGCGGGGGCAGGTTTTTTTGTGTGCAGCCGCCGGGCGCCGGTATTTGTGGGCCGACTCCTCCGTATGGTAGAATGACGCCGAACGGAGGTGAGTCGTGAAATCCATGGTGGTACCGGGAGGGCTGGTTCTGGCCGTGACGACGGGCCTTGCCATGGCTCCGGCCCTGGACGCACAGACCTTGAAGGGCACGGTCCTGGATGCCGTCACTGGCGAGCCGGTTATGTTGGCCCAGGTTAGCCTCCTCGAGGAGGGGCGCCGTGAGGTGGCCGCGGACCTGGCGAGCCTCGGCGGCGTCTTCGAGCTCGAGGCCCCGAGTGGAGGGGTCTACTTCTTGTTTGTCCGGCGCGATGGCTACCAGACGCTACTCGACGGGCTCTTCGAGCTCGGATCGGACGGTGTCGTGGAGGTCCGGGTAGGCCTGACCCCCGAGCCCATCGAGCTTGATCCGGTGGAGGTCGCGGCCGCTCGGAACATGACTCCGCTGGAGCGGTCGGGCTTCTACGATCGGGTCCTTACCGCTCCGGGGGTCTTCCTGAGCCGAGAGGACATCCAACGGTCCGGCAGCAGCAAGGTCGCGGACATCTTCCAGATGGTCCCTCGCGTGGAGGTAGACGCCACCCGGCCGCTCACCGGACCCGACGTCATGCAGAATCCGTCCATCTTCATGCGGACGGGGGCGGAGCCGTGCTTCCCCACCCTCTACATCGACCGCCACATCGTGGCGAACGGTGTCACAGCCCCGGTGCGGCCTGACGACTGGGTGAACGCCGTGGAGATCGAGGCCATCGAGATCTACGCACGCGCATCTCAGGTGCCTCCCGAGTTCGACTCGGTGGGCGGGTGTGGTGTCGTGCTGATCTGGACCCGGGCGCGTTGATCGCCCCGGATCAGCCGCCCGTGTAGATGCCGCCGTCCCCGGTGAGGATGAGCGCTATGGTCGCGAACGTGGCCACCAGGACGCCCCCCATGATGGCCGACGTCTTCCCCGCGTCGAACTTCCGCACGATGACGGACTGGAGCTCGGTAATGGGCACCAGGCGTGTGACGGTTTCGACCCTGCCCGGACCCCGGGGAACGTCGGCTACGAACGACAGGGAGCTGTTGGTCCAGGTGAGGTCGTGCACCTCGGCGAACTCGACGACCTCGCCGTCTTCGTTGCCGGCCTGGACGACGACGACGCCTCGAAGGTCGAGGGCCTCTCGCTCGGGGTGAGAGGCGGGCACCGGGGCCCGCATGACGCCGAAACAGCCGGCGAGGAAGGGAAGGGTCGCCAGGGCGACAAGTGCGTACGTGAAACGTCTCATTGGCGGGACTCCATGAGTTCTCGGATCTGGTTCAGTGCGGCGTCGACTTTGAAGCGGATGCCTCGCACGCCCCGCTCCACCGACGCCCGGGTGGGATCACCCGACACTCCGCTGTCCGGGAAACCACCGCCGGGTGCGAGCTTGTCGGTCCTGATGTGCCTCGGGTCGACGGCCAGGAGCTGGGAGGTGTCGGAGATACCGGCGTGACCGCCGATGGTCTCCTGGGTCTCTCCCTGCTCCATGAGCCACTCCCTGAAGCCGTTGTTGCCGTAGTAATCGCCGACGAAGTGGACGCGGGCGGCTTCGCCCGCCCACTCGTCGTTGAGCATGGCGGCCACCTGTTCCATGCCGTTCTGGTTGCCACCGCTGTCCCCGATGAGGACGATGTCGGTGAAGCCGTGGACTGCCAGGCTCCGGGCCGCGTACTCCAGGAGCTTCATGAAGTACTCCTCCGGGAGCGTGATGGTGCCCGCCTTGGACATGTGGCCCCGGGTGGGGTTGTTCACGTCGCCTTCGGGGACATAGGTCACCACCGGCGCCACCAGCGCGTTGCCCAACTCGCGGGCGATCATCGCCGATGCGTAGTTGATGATGAACTTGTGCTTGCCCAGTACCATGTGGGGGCCGTTCTGCTCCGTGCCCGCCGTCGGGATGATGATGGTGGTCGTCCCAGCGTCGATGGCGGCGCGGACCTCGGTCCAGGTGAGCTCCTCGAGAAAGACCGAGGGGAGGTCCTGGGCAGCGGCAGGCGCTCCGGCGAGGGAGGCCATGACGAGCAGAAGGAATGGAGCAGGGGCGCGGAGTCTCATAGACCGTCGGGTGGCTGAAGCGGAGGGGAGGGGGCCTTCGGGCGAGACACTAGACGGGGCGCGGCGGAGCGGCAAGGGAACGGGGCGGTGGAGCGCGGATAGCAGGCGGCGGGGCACGGGTTCGGAAGGCGGGGTCTGGTCAGGGGGGCGCGCTATTTCGACCTTTCCATCCCGACTCTGTGTCAGGGTCGGCGGACGATGGAGAAGCTCACTCATGGGAGTACGCCCGATGGCTCAGGCGCGGCCTGCTTGCCCCACCCTCTACGCGGCGCCCCACCGCGGGTTACCGTAGCAGGCGCCCGACCATGACGATGGTGGACTGGCTCCTGACGGAGCAGTTGGTGGAGATCTTCCAGGAGGCCGAGGCCACGCGAACCGGCCTCAATGCCCACCTGGTGGCACGCAGTCCCCACGGCGAGGAGGATGTCCTCGCCGGGGCTGGGACGGCCGTCCGCATCGAGGCCACGGACGGGAGTCACTACCTGGTGACTCCTCGGCGCCTGGCACGGGTGGTGGGGGCGGCGGCGCACGACATGGTCACGTTCACCGATCTCGTGGGCTACGACTGGATCACCCCCGAGATGTCGGAGAAGGTCGCTCAGAAGGACGAGCATTTCGACCGGCTGTATCTGTACCCACGAGACTCGCCTCCCATCGTCCTCGATCGCCTGGGCGAGGCCGTGTATCCACTCATGA
Source organism: uncultured Gemmatimonadales bacterium (assembly GCA_937983085.1). GTDB lineage: Bacteria > Gemmatimonadota > Gemmatimonadetes > Longimicrobiales > Gaopeijiaceae > UBA2589. The sequence goes on along the minus strand of CALJKZ010000278.1, from coordinate 14,465 downwards.
CCTTCCTGGGTCGAGTCCTCGAGTACCAGTCCCAGAAGATCCTGCTCCGGAAGCTGGACGACGATGTCGTGGACACGTTGGGTCGCTGCTTCCTCGGCGCCATCCACGGGCCCTTCTTCACCGACGTGGAACTGGTCGAGGACGTGGGGCGCACCCGGGCGTCGTTGAGGGTGATTGCCGGGATGTGGCCCCGCATGAATCTGGCGGCGCCGGATCTGCGGGAGCTCCTGGGTCGGCTCACCAGGCAGCTGATCGAACGAGCGGACGCCCATCCCGACGCGTGGGACGAGTGGATCCAAGTGCCGGTGAGCAACGTACAAGCAGCCTTCGAGATCTTCCGGAAGGTCTCGACGGGCGAGGTTTGAACCGAAGGGGGGAGATCATGGCTGGACGTGGTGTGCGCGCGGTGGTGAACGGGATTGGGACATCGGTGGCGCTCGCCGCCACGATGGTGGTGGCAGCGTGCGGGGGAGGCGAAACCCCGGGCGATCTCTCCATCGACTACGAGCGATACGAGCTCGAGAACGGCCTCGACGTCGTACTTCACGTCGACCGGTCGGACCCCGTAGCCGCTGTCGCCATGACGTTCCACGTCGGCTCCGCCCGGGAACTGGAAGGAAAGACCGGGTTCGCCCATCTCTTCGAGCACCTCTTCTTCCTCGACTCCGAGAACCTGGGTCCCGGCGGTCTGGACCGGCTCATGACGCGCATCGGGAGCTCCACCAACGGCTCCACGAGCAACGACCGCACGAACTACTTCGAGGTGGTTCCCATCGACGGTCTGGAGAAAGCCCTCTGGGCCGAATCCGACAAGCTGGGCTTCTTCATCAACACCGTCACCGAGTCGGTGGTGGCCAAGGAGAAGCAGGTGGTCAAGAACGAGAAGCGTCAGGGCGTCGACAACCGTCCCTACGGCCACACCAACTACGTCATCGATCAGGCCCTGTATCCGGACGGCCATCCGTATCAGTGGCAGGTCATCGGCTCGTTGGACGACCTGGAGGGGGCCGAACTCGCCGACGTCGTGGACTTCCACGAGAAGTGGTACGGGCCCAACAACGCCACGCTCGTCGTGGCCGGCGACCTGGACGTCGAGCAGACCAAGGCCTGGATCGAGCGTTACTTCGGCGAGATTCCGGCCCGACCGACGCCCGACGCACCCGACGTGCCCGAGGTCGCCCTCGCCGAGACCCGGAGTTTCGTCCACGAAGACAACTTCGCCCGGGTCCCCATGCTCACCATGGCGTGGCCTACGGTCCCGCTCTACCATCCGGACGCGTACGCACTGGACGTACTCGCCGAAGTGCTCACCGACGGGAAGTCATCGCCGTTCTACGAGGTCTTGGTGGAGGAGGCGGAGGTCGCCCCGGGCGTCGGGGCCTTCCAGCGGAACATGGAGCTCGCGGGGCGCTGGGACCTGAGCGTCCGGGCCTACCAGGGCATGGATCTCGACGAGGTCGCGGCGGCCATCGAAGACGCCTTCCTCCGCTTCGAAGAGGAAGGGGTGTCGGCCGAAGACCTGGAGCGAATCAAGGCCGGGTACGAGACCTCGTTCTACGCGGGGCTCTCCTCTGTGCTCGGCAAGGCCTTCCAGCTCGCCCAGTACAACATCTTCGCCGACGATCCTGGCTTCGTCGAAGAGGACCTGCAGCGGTTCCTTGCCGTGACCGAGGACGACGTCCTGCGTGTGTACCGTGAGTACATCAGGGGTCGGCCCCATGTGGCGACGAGCTTCGTGCCCCGGGGAGAGGCCGCACTCGCCCTGGAGGGCGCGCAGCGTGCGGACGTCGTCGAGGAGCCCATCGTCATGGGAGCCGAGGCGGAGATCGGCGAGGTGGCACGAGGAGACGAGCGCACCCCCTCTGCCATCGACCGCTCGGTGGAGCCGCCCTTCGGTCCCTCTCCGTCGCTGACGGCTCCCTCCGTGTGGCGCACCTCGCTGGACAACGGTGTGCCCGTCCTCGGAATCGACGACCGTGAGGTCCCTCTGGTCCAGTTCGATCTCCGCATCGAGGGGGGCCAACTGCTGGAGGAGCGGGGCAAGACGGGAGTGGCCAACCTTCTTGCACAGAGCATGACGGCAGGGACCGCCAACCGTACGCCCGAGGAGTTGGAGGCGGCCATCGACCTCCTCGGAGCCTCCATCTCGGTGTCCGCGGGAAGTGAGAGCTTCTCCATCCGCGGCGGGGCGCTGGCCCGCAACTTCGACGAGACCATGGCCCTGGTGCAGGAGATCCTCCTCGAGCCCCGCTTCGATGCCGACGAGTTCGAGTTGTCGAAGCAGCGGGTGGTCAACGCCCTCCAGCAGCGACAAGCCAATCCGGGCGCCGTCGCCTCCGACGTCTTCCAGACCCTGCTGTACGGCGACCACATCCGGGCGGAGAGCGGTCTCGGTGACCTGGACACCATCGACGACATCACCCTCGACGATCTCAGGGCCTTCTACGCCATGGCGCTGAGTCCGGAGGTGGCGACCCTGCACGTCACCGGCGCCGTCACCTCCGACGAGGTCGTGTCGGCAACGGAGCGCATGGCGTCCGAGTGGACGGGCCCGGCGGCACCGGAGATGCCGGAGCCCCCGGCATGGGATCCCCAGAGGGCCGGTCTGTACTTCGTGGACGTTCCGGGCTCGAGCCAGTCGGTGCTGCAAATCGGCTACCTGGCCCTGGCCCAGACCGACGAGGACTACCATCCGGCGTCGGTGATGAACTTCCGCCTCGGCGGAGGTGGCTTCGCATCGGAGCTGACGCAGGTACTCCGGGAACAGCGGGGCTACACCTACGGAATCGGGTCGGGTTTTTCGGGCAGTCGGGACCCCGGGCCCTTCCAGATCTCCTCGTCCGTCCGCTCCAACGTGACGTACGAGGCGCTGGACCTCATCAAGAGCATCGTCGAGTCACACGGGCCCGACTTCGACGAGGAAGACCTGGAGAGAACCAAGTCCTTCCTCCTCCGGACGAATGCCAGGGCCTTCGAGACCGCCGGGGCCAAGCTCGGCCTGCTGGCGAGCATGAGCGCCTACGGGTTCCCCGCGGACTATCTCTTAAGGCAGGAAGCCGACGTGCGGGCCATGACGGTGGAAGAGGTCCAGGCCTTGGCCGAGCGCTACCTCGACCCGGAGGAGATGATCTGGCTGGTGGTGGGAGACGCGGCGACGCAGCTCGATCGTCTGGCGGCGCTGGGGCTCGGTGAGCCGACGCTCCTCGATCGGGAGGGTCGGCCCACGGGCTGACCGCGGGGCAGGAGGGCCCCACGCGGAGGGAGGGCGGACGACTGACCTGGCGATCTCCAGGGATCAGCGGCGGTTCTCGTAGTACCAGAGCCCGCCCCGCCCCCCGCCGAGCAGCAGGTCGTCGTCCCCGTCTCCGTCCAGGTCGGCGAAGACGGGGGCGGCGAAGCCGAAATCGTCCACCTCGAAGCGCCCGTCTTCCACGAAGTCCGGTGCCGTGGGTGTCCCCTGGTTCCGGAAGATGTGGATGCCCGACGACTCCGACCCGACCACCAGATCCAGGTCTCCGTCGGCGTCGAGATCGTGGAGCACGGGGAAGGAGCGACGCCCCACGTCGAAGTCACCGTACTCGTCGCTCACCAAGGTGAATTCGGGCGCGCCGGCGTTGCCGGTGTTCTCGTAGAAGTTCAGAGCGCCCGAGCTTTCACCGACGAAGAGGTCGAGGTCGCCGTCGGCATCGATGTCTCCGAGGGCAGGCGATGCGTTCCGTCCTCTCGTGAGCGTGACGAAGGCCGAGTCGCTGACGGTGAGGTCGATGGAGCCGTCATCGGCCCCATTCATGTGGAGGCGGAGGGCGTCCTGCCACGTCCCGATGATGGCGTCGAGATCGCCGTCGCCGTCGAGATCGCCGAAGGCGGGGATGAGGTGGTAGCCGCCGCCTACTTCGAGGTCACCGTCCATCCGGAAGCGGGGCTCGTCGTCCGACCCGACGTTGAGGAAGCGGGTCAGAGTTCCGTTCTGGGTGTCGTCCTGCTCGATCTTGTTGCCCACCAGAAGGTCGCGGTCTCCGTCCCCGTCGAGATCCACCAGGACGGGCACGCTCTCGGCACCGACGTCGAGGGTGCGGATGAACCGGGACGTCCGATGCTCGAAGCTGCCGTCGGCCCGCTGCTCGAGGTAGTGGAAGTTGTCGGCCGTGGTGGTGTTGGGGTTGTACGCCCCGCCCAGCACCCCTACCAGGAGGTCCTGGTCGCCGTCGCCGTCTACATCACCGAGAGCCGGCGCGTTGTATCCGCTGGTCAGGAGACGGTCTGCGACGGGGGACGCACGAGGCTCCTGCCGGAGGGGCGGCGAACGGCACGTGCCGGTGTTCTCCAGGAGAAGGACCCCGGGCTCGAAGTAGTCACCCCAGAAGAGGTCTTCGTCGCCGTCGCCGTCGACGTCTCCCCAGGCCATGGTGTTGGCGCCGTGCTTGCTCCCGATCTGTGCGACGATCTCGATGTCTTCGAATCGGTCGGTGATGTGCTGGAAGCGTGGCGCTCCCTGGGCGTCGGTCCCCGACTCCTCGTAGCGCGTCACCGTCCCGGTCAGGCGTCCGATGAAGAGATCCATCTGCCCGTCGCAATCGATGTCGGTGGCGTTGGGGATGTTCTGCCGATCGGAAAAAATGGGCTCGCCCCCCGCGTCTTCCAGGCTGTCCTCGGCCTCCACGAATCGCGGCCGGGTCCGCTCGCCCACGTTGCGGTAGTACCGCACGTAGCTGAAGGGCTGCTCGGCCAGCAGATCGGGGTCACCGTCCCGGTCCAGATCGACGAACCGGTACCACTCGCCGATGGCCAGATCCTGGTACGCATCCGTCCGCCAGAGGAACGGTGTCGGACCGTCCTGGATGCGCTCGAAGAACATCACCTTCCCCGACTCCTCCTGGACGAAGAGATCGTCGTCGGAGTCACCGTCGATGTCGACCAGCTGGGGCCGGGGGATGTTGAAGCCGCCCAGGAAGGGCTGAGGATACGCTACGCCGTCGGCGTCGAGCACGGGAAAGGCCTCGACCAGGCGCACGAACGAGGAGACATCCACGGCCGTAGAGCCACCCCCGAGCCCTCGGGAACCCATGGAAGCAGTGCCCGCCGCCCCGGCGGCGCATCCGGCGACGAGGGAGGCGGCGACGGCGACCGCCAGCAGCCTTGCCGCCACCCCGCTACCTGCTGCGTCGCGCCTCATCGACGAGGCGCGACGTCCATACCGGCGGCGTACCGCCCCACCTCGATGACCGCCACCACCTCCCGGCTCTCCCTGTCGATGGCGACGACGGTTCCGGGCCTCGGGTCTTCCCCCGTACCCCGGTACGCACCGGACTCGTTGCGGGCAGACACGTAGATGGTCCGGCCGTCGGGCGATATGGCTGAGCCGTGGGGCCCCACGAGAGCCGGGTGCTCGATGACCTCCGTCACCTCCCACGAGTCGGTGCTCACGATAGCCACCGAGTTCCCCGTCTGCCGGGGGATCCAGATCTCCCTTCCGTCCGGGCTGAAGGTGGGGTGCCAGGGCTGTCCGCCGATGTCCACCGAGCGCACCAGCGTGGGTTCTGCTGCGGAGGCGTCGAGGACCATGAGCTCTCCGCTCATCTGACCCGTCGCCACCAGCCAGTCGCCGCCGGGCGAGACGCCGAACTGGACGATCATGGGATTGCCGCCGTGCTCACCCCCGCTCATCCCCGCCATGTCGTGGTGGGTCTCGAGGGTCACGAGGTCCACCTCTTCTGCACCGAGCGGGGCGTAGGCCACACTGGCCTGCCCGAGGCTGGCGCTGAAGAAGCGTTCCGTCGCCGGATCCACGACCATGGCGTGAGGCCGTGGGAAGAAGACGTCGACCTCTTCCATCTCCATGGTGGAGCGCTGGATGACGCCGATGCGCTGGGGCGGGTTCACCGCCGCCATGGACCGACCGACGTACATGCGGTCGGACGTCGGATCCACGGTGATGAGGCCCGGCGTCTCGAAGTCGGCTTCCCCGACGAGTCGGTTCTGCCGGTCGAACTTGAGGACCTTCCCCGCCGCGATGAGCGACACGTACCAATGGGAGCCGTCGGGATCGACGGCCGTGTCGTGAGCCTTCGCCGTGGGCGAATAGCCCAGCGCCTTCAGATCCACCGTCTCCACCAGCCGGTTCGTCGCCATGTCGATGACGGCGACCGTGACGTCCTCCTGGCTGGCGACGTAGAGGTAGTCCTGCGCCGCCGCGGGCGCGGGGGGAGCCAAAGCTCCCCCACACGCCGCGGTCACGCAGAAGGCGAGGGCGAACAGGGGCCGCATGTTACTGCGAGATCGTCCGCGGACGGTACCGAACCAGGAACAGGCCTTCGCTCTGGCTCGTCACCACCACGATGCCGCTCTCGAAGTACGGGTAGTTCGACCACGATCCGTCCATCTGGGCCGTATCGCCTCCGTAGGGCACGGTGTCGAAGTGCCCCACCGGTACCGGGTTCACCGGGTCCGAGATGTCGAGAACCCTCAGTCCGCTCGTGTAGTTGGACTGATACATCGTGTTGCCGAGGATGTAGAGGTTGTGATCCGTGGCTTTGGTGTCCGCCAGGTACTCGGCGGCCAGCACCGGATCGTCGAGATCGCGGAGATCCCAGATGAGCGTCCTCGTCGCCGTGACGTTGCCACCGCTCTCGTCCAGCTCGTCGCCCATGTAGAAGAACGAGTGGTCCTCGCTGAGCCAACCCTGGTGGGAGTACGCAACGTTGGGGTAGGAGGCCATGGCCACGGCTACCGGGTTGTTCTTGTCCGTCACGTCGGCGATGGAGAGGGCGGTCTCGTTGGATCCAAGGCAGATCTCACGGCCCCGGTAGTCCTCGTCGGGACCGTGGTACACGACGCACTGGGCGTCGTGGGAGTACCCCGTCCGCTGGCGCCCCGTGGTCATGTCCTGGAAGCATCCCTCGAACGTCGGGTTCTTGGGGTCCTGGATGTTGATCATGTGGAGACCACCGCCACACGTGGTGCCGCCGGCGCTGGCGCCCACTGCGTAGGCGTACCCCGTCTCCTCGTTGATGACGATGTTGTGCGCGCTCGCGATCTGGTCGTAGAGCACGTCCGGCTCGAAGGTCGGCGGGTTGGAGCCGTCGAGGCCGCGAAGGCGGGTCAGGTCGAAGACCTGCATCCCGTGCGGTCCGGCGCCGTCGGCCACGACGTACATGTGGTTGTCGTACACCTTCATGTCGCGCCACACGGCGGCGTTGGCCGCTTCGGTCTTGGGCAGGCGACCGAGGTACACCGGGTTGCCGGCGTTGGAGACGTCCACGAAGACCGTCTGGTTGGTCATTCCGACGAGGGCGATCTCGCGACCCGTCTCCGGATCGGTCCAACCCCAGACGTCGTTGGCCCCGACGCCGCGATCAGCGCCCATCTCCCCGAGGGGGAGGAAGGCGAGGAGGTCGACGGACTCGCACTCGAAGAGCGCCGCCTCGCCGTCCTCGGAGCACGGCACCTCGTCTCCGGTGATGGCGTCGATGCCCAGCACGTCGCCGATGAGGCGCTGCGTGGCGGTCCAGGCGTCGCCCTGTCGCTCAACCACCCAGGCGGCGCCGGCCTGGTTGTCGGCGCCCAGGGCACCGCCGATGGCGAGGTCTCCACCCATGGCGACGGTGGCTGCGAAGAACGCCTGGCCGCCTTCGCCGGATCGGATCTGGCTGGCGGCGTCCCACGACAGGGTCTCACGGTCGAGGGTGTACGCGAAGATCGAGCCCTGGCCCCGTCCGGCGCCCATGGCGCCGATCATGGCCGTCTGTCCGTCGAAGTCCACCGAGGCGCCGAACGCGCTACCGCCGGTGGTCTCGAAGGGGGTCAGGAAGGTGGCGAGTTGCCAGCCCTCGTCGGTACCCACGTACATGAGGGCCGCGCCGAGGCCACCGAGGAAGCCGGGCGCACCCACCAGGGCGATCCCGTCGGCGATGGCGACGTCCGAGCCGAAGCCCGTCTGCTCGTCGACCTGAGGGGCCTGGAGCTGGCCCTGCGTCTGCCAGCTGTCCGTCTGCGGGTTGTACTGGTAGGCGTAGACGGCGCCCTGTCCACCGCCGGCGGATCCGGCGGAGACGAGCATGCGGCCGTCCTCCATGGCGATGTGGCTGCCGAATCGGTCCTCGGGCATGAGCCCCTGAGGCGCCAGCTTGGAGTGCTCGACCCACGTGTCGCCCTGGCGGCGGAACGTGTAGGCAGCCCCCCGGGCGCCGTTGTGGGCGATGGTGCCCACGGCGATCCAGTCGCCGTCGATGGCGAGCCCACTCCCGAGGCTGTCCGCAGGACTGCGGTCCGACGTCACGAGACGACCGGACTCCATCCAGGTGCCGGCTTGGTTCTCGAACATGTAGACGGCGCCCGTTCCCCCGTCCGCCCGGGTGGCGGAGACGAGGAGGAGGTCGTCCTGGGAGGCCAGGCGGATGCCGAACCGGTTGCCGTTCTCGGCGTCGGACGGCTCCAGGCGCTGGGCGCGGACCCAGTTGCCCGAGTCGTCGCGCTGGAAGACGTACGCTACGCCCGAGCGCAGGTCGTACGCCGGCTCGCCGACCACGATGACGTTGTCACCCACCAGCAGGGAGTTCCCGAACGACTGGGCCCCGGCAGGCGCGGCGACAGCCACGGCGGCGAAGGCCGTGGCCAGAGTCAAACACATCCGCTTCATCTACATCCTCTCACTTCTCGAGTGGTGACCCTACGGCGTCCGCCGAGGGGTCGAGCAGCACTGCTTTACGATTGGTCTTGACGCACCAACGCGGGCCGGAGGCCTGGCGGGCGACCGGTCCGCGAAAAGTGGTTCGTGTGATACGCAGAGCGGGCTCCACTGTTTCGTCTTCCATGCGAACCCGTCGCCGCGCCTGCCCGCCATCAGCGTGAGACATACGATACCAGGAGGAACACCGCAGTGGTCACCGCGAGCACCGTCAGGGCGATCTTCACCCAACTCCAGGGGCGCTGACCCTGGATCTCCCCCGTGCGCGCGTTCACTAGGAAGCGGTAGATGCGCTCCTTGTAGCGGTACGAGCAGATCCACATGGGGAGGAGGACGTGCTTGAAGGTGACGTCACGGTGGGAGGTGCGAAGGGTGTGGATGCGCTGCTGGTCCCCTCCGATATCGCGTCGGACGTCGGACTCGATGAGGGGCTGCATCCGCTCCTGAGCCCGCTCCCATCCTGCCCGTACGTCCACCTGGTACCGCTCCGCCGTGAAGCCCGAGAGATACTCGTCGGCGTAGTCCACGAGGTTCTCCAGGTCCCAGGGCTCCAACTCCTCCGCCAGAGAGCGGGGCAATGAGGTCGATCCCACCACCAGCATGTCGTCGAACGACCGCGCCACCGTACCCGCGGCGGGATACCAGCGAACCCGTACCTCGGTGTACCGCTCCTGCACCATCTTGCCGTCCCGACGAACGGTCCTCGTCCTGGTGACGGTGTACTCTTCGCCCCGCTGGCCGGTGTAGCGCGTCAGCGTGCTCGAATCGTACGTCCAATACGGCGTGTACAGCCCCTGAAGACGCCCGTCGAGCCGGGCCATCTTCTTCAGCGCATTGGGCGCGAACCAGAGCTTGTCGATCCACTTCCTGAACAGACGGGTGGCCGTCTGGCGATCGACGGTGAAGGGGAGGACGGCCTGTGGCTTGATGAGCCGTTGGGAGAGCTCCCGGGCGACGATGCTGGAGCCGCAGTACGGACAGGGAAACGACTCGTGGGAAGGTGAGGGCTCCACGAGGGCAGCACACGATTCGCAGCGGACGGACGGCACCTCATCGGTGGCGGCGTCCTCTCCCAGGGTCTCGGCGCGAGTCTCGAGGAAGTCCTGCTCGACCACCCCCTCCGACGAGGCGGGTATGCGGGTCTCGTTTGCGCAGTACGGGCACACCAGGGCATCGGTGCCCGGAGCGAAGACCACCTTGGCTCCGCACGACGAGCACGGGAACTGGCGGGCTCCGGCGCTCGTGGGCGGCGTCGTCAGCTCATCCACGTGCGCTGCCCGGGTCGCGGCCTCGCGAGCGCCTCCGCCGACGCGGGCGGGCCCACGAGCCCCGGGCCCTCTTGCGATGGCCCACCGAGGACGTCATCCGGCCTCCGTTTCGGGCTCGTCGCCCGTCAGCTTCCCGGCAGGGGCGGAGGCGCGGCGTCGAAGTGCTTCGAGACGGCTCCCACGTCGCCCGCCTTCGTCCAATCGGCCATGCCCTGCGACCACACCAGCGTCTCCCGGGTGATGGTGCCCGATCCGATGAGCTGCTTGAGGGTCGCCTCGTCGAAGGGACCGGCCTGCTGGCCCTCGATGGCCGCATAGACCTGGAGACCCTGCGGCAGAGGCGGCGGACTGCCCTGGGCCTGGCCCCCTCCCTGCTGTCCGCCTTGCTGGCCCCCCGGCTGGTGCATGGCCTGACCGATCTGATTGGCCATGGCGAAGCCCATGCCCGCGCCCATGCCCCCTGCGGCCATACCGCCGGATCCGGGGTTGTTGGCGATGTCTCCGATGGCTTCCGCGGCCTGGTACTTGGTGTACTGATCCAGGTCGCCGAGGACGCCCATGCTGGTGCGCTTGTCGAGGGCCTCTTCCACGGCCGGCGGAAGAGAGATGTTCTCCACAAGGAGGGTGCGGAGCTCGATTCCGTACCCTTCCATGTCGTTGCCGACCCGATCGCTGAGCTTCTCTCCCAGCTCGTCGTAGTTGGCGGCCATGTCGAGGACGGGGATCCCCGACGATGCCATGGCGTCGGAGAATCGCGCGACCAGCACGTTGCGCACCTGATCGGTGACTTCGTCCGTCGTGAAGTGCCCGTCGGTACCCACGATCTCCTGGATGAACTTCCCGGGGTCGTCGACCCGCATGGCGTACGTTCCGAACGCCCTGACCCGCACCGGTCCGAACTCGGGATCACGCATGGTCACCGGGTTCTTGGTGCCCCACTTCTGATCCGTGAACTGCCGCATGTTCACGAAGTAGACCTCGGCCTTGAAGGGGCTCTCGAAGCCGTGCTTCCACCCCTTCAGCGTCGAGAGGATGGGGAGGTTCGACGTCTCCAGCGTGTACATGCCCGGAGGAAAGCCGTCGGCGAGCTGACCCTCGTCGATGAAGACGGCGTTCTGGCCCTCACGAACGGTCAACTGGGCGCCGTACTTGATCTCGTTTCCGTGGCGCTCGAAGCGGTATACGAGGGTATTCGGGCTGCTGTCGGTCCATTCGATGATATCGATGAACTCGCCACGAATCTTGTCGAATAGGCCCATGGCCTCTTGTCCTCCGTGCTCGCGTGTGAACGTCGCACCCAACATAGGGCGGGAGCCGTTCTTCCGCCCGTGGTTTCGCGAGTACTACGGATGGGGTGGGCCGGACCTTCAGAGGGGGCGGCCTCGCTCGACGCCGGGTTGCCGGTTTCGGAGGGTACGTCAGGGCCTCGACCGGCCCCTGGCGAGGATCCTGGCGCGGCTTGCCGGAGGGCCTCGAGTGCAACAAGCTGCGCATGTCCGCGCACCAACTCCCTCCCCCCGGAACGCCGCCGATGCTCGACGCCCCCACGACCCCCCCGTCTTCCCGGCCTCATCCCCGAGTCCCCCTCCTGACGTTTCTCGCGGTGGCCGCAGTCATGGCGGTTCGGCCGAGCGTCGCGATCTCCCAGGAGCCTGCTTCCTGGGGCACGGGGGAGCCCGTATTCCACACGTTCTCCATTGCGGCGGTGGACCCGGCCACCGGAGAGTCGGGGGTGGCGGTCACCACCCGGGTGGCCTGCGTCGGGAACGGCGTCCCATGGGTGAGGGCGGGGGTGGGGGCCGTGGCCACGCAGGCGTCGACGCGCACCGAGTACGGTGCCGAGCTTCTGGACATGCTGGAGACGGGCCTTACTCCCCAGGAGGCGTTGCGCCGTGCCACCGAGGGTGACGAGGGCCGCGAGCGTCGGCAGGTGGGGGTCGTGTCCGTGGACGGTACGGCGGCCCAGCACACCGGCTCCGGCCCGGGCTTCTGGGCGGGGCACCGGTCGGGTCCCAACTATGCGGCCCAGGGGAACGTGCTGGTGGGGCCTGAGGTGGTGGATGCCGTGGCCGAGAGCTTCGAGGCCACCGAAGGCTCGGGCCGGCACCTGGCGGACCGGCTCATCGAGGCGCTCCAGGCAGGTCAGGTCGTGGGCGGTGACCGTCGAGCCGGACGCGTACAGTCCGCTGCCGTCATCGTGGCCGATCCCCGGGAGGGGATGTCCCGCCGGGCGGACGGGCAAACGGTCCACATCAACGTGTGCGAGCACCCCACCCCGGTGGCCGAAGTCCGGCGCATCTACGACACGGTCTCGGGCACGCTGGGGTTTCGGGAGCTGAGCCAACCGTCGGGCAACGACGTATTCCAGGTGAAGCTCATCATGCATGCTCTGGGCTACTACCGATCGGAGGCGGAGGAGCTCGAGCGGGACCGCGCCTCCTCCTTCTACGACGACGAGATCGCCGCCGCCGTGGACGACTTCCGGCAGGACCAGGGCCTGTCCAGCAGCCTGTCGGGCGGGTCTCCACCGGGCCTGGTGGATGCTCAGCTGGTCCGACTCATGTGGGAGGAGCTCGAGGCTGCCGGGAAGGCCGGAGAGCTCCGGGAGATCATCCGGGAGCTGACGCAGGTCAGGCGATGAGCCGGGGCGCGTGGATGGGGAGGGTCGCGGTCCTCTTCGTGTCGGCCGGCGTGGCGACGGCGCTATCGGCCGGCCCTGCGCCCGCCCAGGAGACGCCGCTATCCCACGCCACCATCGCCGACATTCAGGCCGCCTTCGACGCAGGCACCCTCACGGCGGAGCGACTGGTTCAGATGTACCTCGCCAGAATCGAGGCGTACGACCGGGCCGGGCCGGCGTTGAACACGGTCCTGTGGCTCAATCCCGAGGCCGAAGCCAGGGCTCGGGAGCTCGACGAGGAGCGATCCAGAAGCGGTGCCCGATCCCCTCTCCACGGCATTCCCGTGGTACTCAAGGACAACGTGGACACGGGGGACATGCCCACCACGGCGGGATCCGTACTCCTCGCCGGCTCCGTGCCCCCCGATGACGCCTTCCTGGTGCGGCGGCTTCGCGATGCCGGAGCCATCATCCTCGCCAAGGTGAACATGAGCGAGTTCGCTTCGGGCCCGACCATGAGTTCGGTGGGGGGGTGGATCCGGAATCCCCACAGCGTCGAGCACTCCCCTTCGGGCTCCTCTGGAGGCACGGGAGCCGCCATCGCAGCCTCGTTCGCGCAACTCGGCATCGGAACGGATACAGGCGGCTCGGTACGGGGCCCAGCGACGTCCAACGGCATCGCGGGTCTCAAGCCGACCCTGGGGCTGGTGAGTCGGGATGGGATCATCCCGCTCGCTTTGTCCTTCGATACGGGCGGTCCCATGGCCAGGAGCGTCCATGACATAGCGGCGATGCTCGACGTCATCGCGGGATCCGACGACGCGGACCCGGCGACGGCAGAGGCCGATATGCGTCGGGTCGACGACTATACGGACTTCCTCGACGAGAATGCCCTGGCCGGGGCGCGCATCGGAGTGGCTCGTCAGTTCATGGGCGGCGATCAGGAAGTGGACTGGGTCATGGAAGCGGCGCTTCAGTCCATGCGCGAGGCCGGGGCCACTCTCGTCGACGTCCGGGTCCCCGACTGGCTTCTCGAGGCCCGGGGGGAGTGGTACACGACCATCCGTTGGAGGGAGTTCCGGCGGCAGATCCCCGACTACCTGGCGACCCTGGGACCGACCTATCCGAAGACACTCGCCGAGTTGGTGGCACGATCCCAAGCGGTGGTCGCGGCCACCGAGGAAGGGGGACAACCGAATCCGTCGCGGTGGAGTCTCTTCCAGCAGGAGGAGGCGTCGGGCTCCGTCACGGACTACGAGTACGTCGCCATGAAGGAGCACGGCTTGGAGCTGGTGCGGACGCTCCTCTCCGGCCTGATGGACGAGGGTGAACTCGACGCGGTGGTGTACCCGACGTCGCCGAGTCGGCCGTCGAGGGTGGGCGGAGGCGGTGGAGGCGGTGTCCCCTCGGCGACGAACCTGGCCAACCTGAGTGGCTATCCCGACCTCATCGTCCCTGCCGGCTTCACCTCGGACGGGCTCCCCGTGGGAATGTCGTTTCTCGGGCGTCCGTTCAGTGAACCCACGCTCCTGGGTTTGGGCTACGCCTTCGAAGCCCGGGTAGGCGCCAGGCGAGACCCGGTGACGACACCGCCCCTGTCCGGAGAGGTCGTCCGCAGGTGATCCGCAGTCCATGAGGTGTCAGGACGTGCGGATAGACTGCTCGTCATAGTGTGCGTACAGGCCGTTTTTCCGCCGGTCGGGCGCCTGTCCCGTTCGCGCCGATCCATCTACGTTGTTCATCCGAGGTAGCGACTCGTTCGTCCCCGTGAAACGGACGATTCCGTTATTTTGAGGGCTCGGCAGTTCGGGAGGCGGCCGACGCCGCATCCTACTCCTTCTCGAGAAACGCATGGAAGGTCGACTCGCTGTCGATCCGGGAGCCTCGACGCCCT
>CALJKZ010000277.1 GCA_937983085.1 uncultured Gemmatimonadales bacterium | reverse complement strand
TTACCACTTCCTCGTCGGCGACTCGGTGGCCTCGGTGGTGGCCTTGAATCCACCGTTGAGCGAATCCGAGCTCGCGCCCCTCGACGAGGATCTCCTCTCGAACGCCGTGGGTCCGGACGTGACCATCGTCGAGCGCGCGGACGCATGGAGAACGGAGGTCTTCCGGCAGCGCCAGGGCCCCGAGCTCTGGAATCGCCTGCTTCTCCTGGCGCTGATCCTTCTCCTGGTGGAGACCTTCGCCGCCACGTCGGGCACGGGCTCGTTTCTGGGCAACCGGCGCGACAAGCCGGCGGCGCCCGGTAGCGTGGCCGAGGGCGCCCCAACGCTTCCTGGCAGCGCGCCGTCGGGGACGACGTAATGCAGGACAACATCGTCCTCCGGGCCGTCGCGTCGTCCCCGGCGGTTCAGGCCCTCGCTCAACGGCTCCCCGTCGCCGGGGAGGGCGCGAGGCTGGGGGGAGCCGTGGGATCGCTCGGGGCGGTCTCCATTGCCGCCCTGCACCGGGCGAATCCCGAACGGGTTTTCGTCGTGGTCGCCGAGTCGCCTCAGCACGCCGTCGCCGTGGAGGCTGATCTCGAGACGGTGCTGGAGAGCGACGAGGAGTCGCATCTCTACCCGCAGAAGGAGGCGCTCCCCTACGAGGAGGCCGAGCCCCACCTCGAGATCGGCGGCCTACGGGTGGAAGCGGTGGAGTCACTCTTCTCCGGCCGAACGAAGATCCTCGTGACGACCCCCCGGGCCCTCCAGGAGCGGGTGCCCATCCCCGGGCGTTTGGCCGACCTCCGGACGACCTTGAGGATCGGCGACGAGATCCCCTTCGCCGACCTGCCGACCATGCTCGAGGCCAAGGGCTTCGAGCGCGTCTCCCTGGTGGAGGAAGTCGGGCAGTTCGCCGTTCGGGGCGGAATCATCGACCTCTTCTCGGTGTCCGCCGGCGACCCGGTGCGCCTCGAGTTCTGGGGCGACGGCATCGTCTCCATTCGGACGTTCGACATTCTGGACCAGCGATCCACGGGACAGCTCAGGGAGACACACGTGCTGCCGGTGGACTTCCGGCGGCCGGAGGGAGATGCGGACGCCCTGGTGTCCCGTTCCCTTCTCGAGCTCCTGCCCTCGGACGCCGTCCTGGTGCGCCTGGGTACCTGGAGCCTCCTGGCGCATGGTGAGCGGACCTGGCGGCGCGTCTCCACGTTGTACGAGAACCTCGTGGAGTCGGGCGCAGCGCCCCGACCTCCCGACTCCCTCTTCCTGCCGCCCGCCGACCTGGACGCCAGGGTCTCGGCCCTGCCGCGCCTGGAAGTCGTGGAGGGGAGCGACGAGCCCGCACTGGACTCGTCCGAACCGCCGGCCATCGACCGCGACATGGCGAAGCTCGAGGCCTACCTGCGGGAAGGAGCGGCCCGGGAGGTGGACACGGTCCTCCTGTGCGACAACGAGGGTCAGCTCCAGCGGCTGGAGGAGATCCTGGGCGGAGTCCACCGGCTTCCCCCCGGAACCCGTCTCGGCATCGGTTCCCTGGCTGGCGGCTTCGAGTTGGCCGACAGCCATCCACCTCTGAGGATCCTCAACGACCACGAGATTTTCCGCCGCCCCCGACGGGTGCGCCGGAGCCGTCGCTTCCGTGGCTCGGTCGCGCTGGAGAGCCTCGCCCAACTGACGCCGGGTGAGTACGTGGTCCACATGGATCACGGGATCGGTCGATTCCAGGGGCTGGAGCACATCGAGATCGGCGGCCAGGAGCTGGAAGTCCTCAAGATCGAGTACGCCGCGGGTGAAATCCTCCGCCTACCGGTCTCACGCCTCGACGTCATCGAGCGGTGGGTAGGCGAGTCCGACGACGCCAAGCCACCCAATGTCCATCGCATCGGAGGAAAGCGATGGAAGAACCTCCGCAAGAAGACGGAGCGGGTCATCGAGGAGATGACCACCGAACTTCTGGAGTTGTACGCTCGCCGCCAGGCGGCGAAGGGGTACGCCTTCTCCCCTGACACGCGCTGGCAGATGGAGATGGAATCGTCCTTCCTCTACGACGACACGCCGGATCAGCGGAAGGCCACCGAAGACGTGAAGCGGGACATGGAATCCGAGCGTCCCATGGACCGGTTGGTGTGCGGAGACGTGGGGTACGGGAAGACCGAGGTCGCCATCCGGGCCGCCTTCAAGGCCGTCCAGGACGGCAAGCAGGTCGCCGTCCTCGCTCCCACCACCATCCTGGCGGAGCAGCATCGGCACACCTTCGAGGAGCGGCTGGCCGACTATCCGGTCAACGTGGGGTCGCTGAGCCGGTTCCGAACGCCCAAGGAGCAGAAGGACCTCCTGGCGGACCTCGCCGACGGGGGCGTGGACATCGTCATCGGGACGCACCGGCTCCTCTCCCCCGACGTCGTGTTCAAGGACCTGGGGCTGCTCATCGTCGATGAGGAGCAGCGCTTCGGCGTGAAGCACAAGGAGCGCCTCAAGAAGCTCCGCACCACCATCGACGTGCTGACGTTGAGCGCCACGCCCATCCCCAGGACCCTTTATTTGTCCCTGTCCGGCGTGCGCGATCTGTCCCTCATCCGTACCCCTCCCAGGGACCGGATGCCCATCTTCACCAACGTCCTGCCCTGGAGCGATCAACTCCTGAGCGAAGCTCTTCACCGCGAACTCGACCGGGGCGGCCAGGCTTTCTTCCTGCACAACCGCATCGAGACCATCTACACGGTCGCCGAGGAGATCCAGGGACTCGTTGCGGAGGCCCGGATCGGGGTGGCCCACGGTCAGATGGCCGCCCGGGAACTGGACGAGGTCATGACGGCCTTCGTGGACGGAGAGGTCGACGTCCTCGTCTGTTCGTCCATCATCGAAAACGGGTTGGACGTACCCAACGCCAACACCCTCATCGTCGACCGCGCCGATCGGTTCGGCCTGTCGCAGCTGTACCAGATCCGAGGCCGCGTCGGCCGCTCGGACCGGCGGGCGTACTGCTACCTCCTGGTGCCCGACGACGTGAACGAGGACGCCGAGCGGCGACTTCGGGTGCTGGAGCACTACACCGAGCTGGGTTCGGGCTATTCGGTGGCGCTGCGCGACCTGGAGTTACGCGGTGCGGGAAACCTCCTCGGGGCCGACCAGTCGGGCTTCGCTTCGCAGATTGGTCTCGACGCGTACATGCGGCTGCTCCGGAAGACCGTCGAGCGCCTGGAGAAGGGTGAGGAAGCGGTGGATTGGCCCGACCCCGACGTCTCCATGCACGGGCCGTCCTACCTGCCGGACAGCTACGTCGCCGATTCCAGTCAGAAGCTCCACCTGTACCGCCGTCTCTCCAAGGCGGGGAGCCGCACGGAGGTGGAGGAGCTCAAGGACGAGTTGGAGGACCGGTTCGGAACCCTGCCCATCGAGGCGGAACGGCTCCTCGACGCCGCCACCATCCGGATCCTCGGGCGCAGGCTCGGACTGGAGCGGGCCATCGTTCGTCAGGACTCGGCGCGTCTCACCTTCCGGGAGGGGGTGGTGCCGAAGATGTCCCGTCTCGAGGGGCCCCTGAGGCAACGCCACGCCGCCATGGACGTACTCCGGGTGCACCCGCTCTCGGTGAAGCTGGTGGCGGAGGGGGTGGAGCCGGTGCTGGAAACCACGCTGGTCGCCCTCACGGCGCTGGTGTCGGCGAGGGGAGCCGCGGCGTGACTCCATCGAACCGTGGGGCCGATGGCGAGTACACAACGTCGGTACGCCGGTCTCCGGCCGCCGACCACGAATCCTTCAGGAGCATGTCGTGAAGAACAGCCGTTTGAATCCAACCCTCATGGGCCTCGCCCTCGTGGCCGTCACGGCGTGCGGCGAGGCCGTGTCGGACGAGGGGGTCGTCGCGCGCGTCGACGACTACCGGCTCACCGGGGACGACGCGGTGGAACTCCTGGTGGACGAGGAGCGACTCGCCGCCGACGTGGGCGTCGTGGAGTCGCTGGCCGAGCTCTGGATCGACTACACGCTCCTGGCCGAGGCCGCGGCGGACGATACGACCTTCGCCGACATCGATGTCGAGCCCCTCGTCATGAGACAGCTTGGCCAGATGATGGTCTTTCAGCTGCGGGATTCGGTGATCCAGGTCGATACCTTCGTCACCGATGACGAGCTCCGGAGCCTGTACGAGGCCGAGTCTCCTCAGGTGCAGCTCCGAGCGAGCCACATCATGCTCGAGGTCCCGGTGGGCGCCGACCAGGCGGCCCGGGACAGCGTCCGCGACGAGCTTCGGTCGCTCCGTGAGCGGGTTCTCGCCGGAGCCGACTTCTCGGCCCTCGCCCTACAGTTCAGCCAGGATCCGGGCACCGCGCGGATGGGTGGTGATCTCGGGTATTTCACCCGCGGTGACATGGTGGCGCCCTTCGAGGAGGCCGCGCTGGCGTTGCAGCCCGGAGAGGTGAGCGACGTCGTCCAGACGCCCATGGGCCTCCACATCATCCGTCTCGACGAGCGGAGGGTCCGCGGTTTCGAGGAAGTGGCGGCCGGGTATCGACAGCAGGTGCAGCGGCGGATGGTCCAGGAGGCCGAGTCCGTGTTCGTCGGTGGTCTCATCGACGTCGCGGCGCCGCAGATCATGGAAGGCGCTCCGGAGATCGTGCGTGAGATGGCCTCGGCGCCGGGGTCCGGGCTCACCGGACGGGCTGCCCGCCGGGCGTTGGTGGAGTGGGAGGGAGGATCCATCAGCGTGGGTGAGTTCCGGGAACTGCTCCAGCTGGAGAACCCCGTGCTCCGAAACCAGCTCGCGCTGGGATCCGACGAAGAGATCGAGGACTTCCTCCTGGGCCTCGTCCGCCGCGACTTGCTCATCGCCCAGGCCGAGTCTGCCGGGCTGCGCCCGCCCCGGGACAGCATCGACGTCCTCGTCGCCGACGCCCGTACCCAACTCCGCAGCGCGGCGCGAAGCCTCGGCATCATGACGCTGGACCAGGCCCCCGGGGAGGACATCGAGATCGCCATCCAGCGAGCCGTCATGGAGGCGCTCGCCGACAACCTCTCGGGCGCCACCCGCATCGTACCTTTGGGCCTGGTCTCCTTCCAGCTCCGTGAGGGTCGCTCGGCGGCGATCCTCGAGGAAGGCGTCGGGGAGGTGATCGTCGACGTAGCCCAGATCCGGGCTGCCCGGGCGCTGTCTCCGGCGGAGCAGAGCCTTCCCTTGCCCGACACCATCGGATGAGCACCGGAACCACCCTCGCGACAGGGGTTTACGAAGCCAGATGAAGACGATGCGAACGGTACTGCCCCTGATGCTGGCCCTGGTCGCCCTGCCGGCCTCCGCCTCCGCCCAGTTCACCGAGGGCAGCGACGTGGTGGACCGCCTCGTCGCCATCGTGGGGGACTCGGTTGTGGTCCAGACCCAGGTGGAAGAGGAACTCCAGCGGATGGCGCTGCAGGGACGTCCCATCCCCGCGCCCACCGACCCGGAGTACGAACAGCTCTTCCGCACGGTCCTCGATCAGTTCGTCGATCGGCTCCTCATTCTCCAGGCTGCCGCCCGGGATTCGCTCATCTCCGTGGACGAAACCACCGTGGACGAGCGGGTGAGCGAGCGGATCAATCAGCTGACGCAGCAGTTCGGCGGCCAGACGGCCCTGCAACAGGCTCTGTCGGCCGAGGGCATGACGCTGGCCGAGTACCGCGACATGCTTCGGAGCGAGGCGCGCATCGAGCGGGTTCAGCAGCTCTTCATGCAGCAGCAGCTGCGCACGACCGACCCCGTCGTCGTCTCGGAGGACGAGCTCATCGCCCGCTTCCAGGAAGCCCGCCCCACGCTCCAGCAGCGGCCTCGCACCGTTCGCTTCCGCCAGGTGGTCATCGCGCCGGAGCCCAGCGAGAACGCGGTGGAGGCGGCCCGGGAGAAGGCTGAGGCGTTGCTGGACAGCATCAACGCCGGCGTGGACTTCGCCGAGCTGGCGATGCGCCACTCCGATGACCCCGGCACGAGGGGGCTGGGGGGGGATCTCGG
>CALJKZ010000276.1 GCA_937983085.1 uncultured Gemmatimonadales bacterium | reverse complement strand
GTGTTCTGCGCGGCCACTCCGACCGCACCGAACGCTACGAACGCCAACGCAACGGTAATGTTGCGGAGAGCGCTCGCCGTCCTGTTGGCAAACGTTCGTAGAGTCATGAATCCTCCTAGACCTGACTCCAGCGTACACGAACCCCTCCTCCCCGCATCATCCCAACAGGGGTTTTTACTCGTTCAAGCTGCCAAAGTCAAGCAATAGACGACGTATCGTGACGCCAGGAACGATGGCCGGCGAGCCCTGTAAGGGTCGGCACGACGCCTCCGGAACTGAAGCGACACGGAGGAGACCGAGCGTCGTATCGGTGCCAGACGAGGCGCAAGCCGGTTGGAAAGCGGGTTCCGGACCGATTTCGGCGCTGTGGAGATGCCTTATATAAAGGATGTCTCTCCGGCCTACTCGGAGTTGAGCGCCTCGGCGGGGTCTCTGCGCATGGCTCGAACGGCCGGGAGGACAGCAGCCACGACGGCGACGGCGATCATGCCGCCACCCACGGAAAGGAAGGTCGCCGGATCGGTGGCTTCGACCCCGTAGAGAAAGCCCTCGAGGACCCTCGATCCTGTGACGGCACCGGCTCCTCCGATCACGAGGCCCACCAGGGTCAGCCGCAGACCGTCACCCACCACCGCCCGCGCAACCCGCGCCCCGCTGGCACCGATGGCCCGTCGGATGGCGATCTCCTGCGAGCGCTGTCCGACGGTGAAGGCCAGGACTCCGTAGATGCCGACGCAGGCCAGAAGTACCGCCAGTCCGCTGAAGAGGGACATGAGGAACGCGGCGAATCGTGGCGTCGCGGTCTGGGTGCGCCAGGCCACGTCCAGCGGCTCCAGCTGGAAGATGGGCAGCCCGGGATCGAGCTCGGCCACCGCCGCACGCATGGCGGGCACCACGTCGGCCGCGCGGTTGGTCCTCACGGCGACCTCGAGGGTCCGGGACGGTAGCTGCCAGTACGAGAAGAAGACATCCGGGCTGTTGGCCTCTTCCATGAGGGACGTAGTGAGGTCCCGGAAGCGGACGTCCTCGATGACACCGACCACCTCCACGGGCATACCATCGTCGGGCCGCAGGCTCATCATCTTGCCCACGGCGCTCTCGTCGGGATACACACGACGGGCCATGGCCTCGGTGATGACGATGACTCCCGGCGACTCGTCCCGGTCGTCCTCGGTGAGCAGTCGGCCCTCGAGAAGCTCGATCCCCAGGGTCTCGAAGTAGCTGGGCGTGACGTGGTGGCGGTGGAAGCGGATGCGATCGTCCGCCGTGTCACCCTCACGGAAGATGTAGGCGCCCGACGAACCGCTCCGGAGAGGCAGCGTCGACGACAGCGAGACCGCCTCCACACCCGGGATCTCTCCCAGCCGGCGCTGAAGCTCGGTAGAGAAGCTCCAGAGACTCTCGTTGGTGTCGTACCGGCTGTTCGGCGGCGACACCCGCATGGCCATGATGCCCTCCAGTTCGGCACCGGTATCCACGGCGAGCTGCGCTCGGAAGCTCCGGGTCAGGAGACCTGCGCCCACCATGAGGAAGAGGGCCAGTGCCACCTGTGCGACGACGAAGACGTGCTGGGGCCGTACTCGACGAAGGGACACGGCCGCTGAGCCCTTCGAGCCCTCACGCAGTCGCGTGGCGATGTCGATCCGCGCGCTCGAGACTGCCGGAAGGAGTCCGGTGGCGAGTCCGACGATCGCAAGAATGACGAGCGAGCTCAGAAACGCGGTCGAGCTGAGCTCGGCCTCCACATACCCTGGGAGGGCTCCGTTTGGGATCATCGGTCCCAGAACCCGCAGCGCGGCAACAGCCACGCCAATCCCCGCAAGCCCGCCAATCGTGGCAAGAAGGAAGGACTCGGTGAGCAGTTGGCCAGCCACACGACTCCCCTCGGCCCCGAGGGCCCGCCGTAGGACGAACTCACGAGTGCGGCTGTGGGAACGAACCAGGAGGAGATTCGCCACGTTCGCGGCGGCGATGAGGAGCAGGACGACGCCGGCGCCCAGGAGAATCCAGAGGAGCCCGCCGGTGTCGCCCAGGTACCCTTCGCGGAACTCCTCGACCTGGGCGAACCGGTCTTCATGGGCCTGCGGGAAGCTGACTTGGAGATCCCTGGCGATGACGTCCAGCTCGGTCTGTGCCTCTTCAACCGAACCACCGGGCGCCAGGCGCCCGATGACGTTGAGAAACCGGGTGCCCCGGGAGTCCAGAAGCTCGGGCGAAGCAATGAGGGAGATCATCCCGCTGGTGACCCAGAGGTCCGTGCCGTCGGCGAGGTCGGTACCCTGGAAGCCCTCGGGCATGACCCCGACGATGGTCAGCGGCCGATCGTTCATCACGATCTCCGAGGTGAGCGCCGACGGGTCGAGGGCGTAACGACGCTCCCATAGCCGATGCGAGATGATGGCCACCGGATGGGCATCCACCTCGGCGTACTCTTCGGGCAGGAAGGCACGGCCCACAGCGGGGGCGGCCCGCAGGACGTCGAAGTATCCGGCGGTCACGAACTCGGCCCTCACCTGCTCGGCGACCCCATCGCCACCCGTCGCCGATAGGGACGCAGCATCCGTGGCGGCCATAGGTGAGATCCAGCGCGAACGCTCGTGCCAATCCCTGAACTCCGGATGGGAGGCGCCCCGAATGGCGACCTCCCCGTTGGTCAGATGGTAGCCGTTGACGAAGACCAGCTCCTCGTGGTCCTCGAAGGGCAGCGCCTGGAGCAGCGCCGCGTCGACGACGCTGAAGATGGCCGTGTTGCCGCCCAGGGCGAGCGCCAGGGTCACGACGGCTACCGCCGTGAAGCCGGGGCTACGGCGGAAGGTTCGAACGGCGTACGCCAGGTCCTGCTTGAGCCCACTCATCGTCATCGTCGTCTCCCGTCGTGCTCGTGTCCGCTTCGCCTGCCGCCGAAGCCGTCGTTGAATCTCCTCCGAGTCTCCGAACCGCTCCTGCGCCACCCGGCGGGCGTCCTCGGGACTCAGGCCTTCCTCTTCCAGCTCCTTGGCCCGGAGCTCGAGATAGAGCTCGATCTCTTCTCGGATCTCCGCGTCCACGTCGGCGCGTACCTGCCCCGGCGAGAACGATCGGAGGAAGGGCCAGCGGGCCATGGGTCAGGGCGTCTCCGAGCCCAGGATCGAGCTCACCGCCACGGAGAACTCCGCCCACCGCTCCGTCTCGGCGGCCAGGTGTGCCTCTCCGTCCCGTGTAAGGCGATAGAACTTGGCGCGACGACCGGTGTCGGTCTTTCCCCACTCGGCCTCCAGGAGGCCCTTGCCCTCCAGCCGATGGAGCGCCGGGTAGAGAGCGCCTTCCTCCACCGACAGAACACCTTCCGAGCCCTCGCGCAGCGCTCTACCGATGGCGTAGCCGTGGAGGGGCGTCGCTTGGAGGGTCCGCAGGATCAGGATGTCCAGCGTCCCCGTGAAGAGATCACTTCCGCTCATGTCTCATCCTTCCCCGTGTACCGGCCGTTGGCGGTGACCCCTCGTCGGGCCATGCATCGTTCGTTTAGGTATACGAGCGTACACCTAGCTGGTCAAGGGGTCAGCCGCCCGAGCTCGCGCATGGAGATCAGCCGCCGATGCGGATCAGCCACCGATGCGGGTGAGCACGTAGTGGCCGCTACCTACGTCGATGCGGAGGCGCTGGGCAGTGCCGCTCGCGGGCTCGAAGAGATACCGCATACCGCCGTCGTCGTCCCACCGAAGGCCACCGCGATACATCGGACGCACCGGCTCTCCGCCCCGCAACGAGTTGTCGATGGCGAGCTGGCCATCCTCGACCGTGACGCGAACCGTGAGGGTGATCCCACGGCCCGGGCCGCGGTATCGCCCAGCAAGGGCCGCAAGATCCCCTTCGAACGCGGTGGGCTCAGGCGTCGGCGAAGGGCCGAGCACGATCTCCGCGAGTCGGTCGGCCAACGAGCCCGCGCCAGGCTGACCCGTCGAGTTCTGGAGGACGACCACGGTGAGTCGCTCCTCAGGGTACCAGGCGAGGGATGAGACGAAGCCGTTGATGCCGCCTCCGTGACGCAGGACGGGCTGGCCGAAGGCCGAATCCACCCCGATGCCCATGCCGTACCGGATGACCCCACCGTCCTCCAGGGGGTCGGGAACGGTCATGTCGGCGTACGACGCCGCGCTCAGAAGTCCTCCGCGGTGCAGCGCCTCGTTCCAGGCAACGAGGTCTGTCACCGTTGAGCAGAGCGACCCGGCGGCGTACGGCCATGTGTGATCGAGGTAGCGGGCCCGGATCAGGGAGTCGGGCCCAGCCGCATCGTACCCGTTGGCGCGACCCTCCCGAATGGCGAGCTCGTCGCAGTAGTACGAGTCGTCCATGCCCGCCGCGTCGAAGAGCCGCTCCTGGACGAAGCTCTCGTACGACATCCCGACGACGTCCTCCACGACGAGACCGAGGAGGAAGAACGCCGAGTTGTTGTAGATCTGCGCGTACCCGGGCTCGAACTCGAAGGGCTCGGCCTCCACCAGCCGCAGGAGGGTGTCCCGGGGCAGATCGAAGGGCGCCACCGAGCCGCGCACCGACATCCCGCGGCACGCCTTGCAGCCTGACGAGCGGTGCCTGCGGCGACGAGGCGACAGGGGACGGC
>CALJKZ010000275.1 GCA_937983085.1 uncultured Gemmatimonadales bacterium | reverse complement strand
GAGTGCAGTCTCGCTCCTCACCATGGCCATGGTGGGAGTCGTGGCGGCTTGGCCGGCGGCCAAGGGAGCGCTCGCCCAGGCATTGAGCGTTGCGTCCCGGTCCACGATGGCCCGTGGCCGGGTCCAGCAGGCACTCTTGGTTGGCCAGGCGGCGTTATCTGTGCTCCTGCTTGTGGGTGCTGGATTGCTCGTGACGACCTGGTCCAACCTGGTCCGCGTGGATCCGGGCTTCAGACCCGAGCAGCTCACCGCCGTCCGGCTGCCGATCAGGCCCCCCGACTACGACTCGTCCGAGAGGCTGTGGGAGTTCGAGCGGCGCGTGATCGAAGAGGTTCGCCGATCGGGCGCAGTAGTAGCCGCGGCCGGGGCGAGCAGCCTGCCCTTGGAGCGTGGGCTGAACGTGCCGATGTCGGTGGCGGGGCAGGACGAGTTCGGAGGCTCCGTAGAATGGAGAGCCGTCACGCCTGGCTACTTCGGGACCTTGGGTATCGACCTGATCCGCGGCCGGGAGTTCACGGAGTCGGACGCGGCAGATGCCGCGAACGTGGCCGTCGTGAACGAGGCGTTCGTCCGAAGGTACTTCCCAGATGGCAACGCAATCGGAAGACGAATCGACATCGGTCGACGACAGGGTTCCTACCTGTACCCATCGCTTATCGGTCGTAGCCCGACGATCGTGGGTGTGGTGTCGGATGTCCGGGATATCTCCTTGCGCTCGGAGGCACGCCGAACGCTATACGTACCCCAGGCACAGGCGCCCGATGCGATCTCCCGCCTGCGGCCGACTATGCCGGTATTTCTTGCGCGGAGCACCTCTTCAGGAGGGGTCCAGCAGGCGTTCCACGAGGCGGTACGCACCGCCGATGCGTCCCTGCCAGGGCCCGACGTGTTCCCGCTGAGCAGGACCGTCGAGGACTCGCTGTCGCGCGAGCGATTCGGCGCCGTGCTTCTTTCGGTGTTCGGGTCGGTCGCTCTCTTCCTCACGGCGTTCGGCATCTACAGCGCACTGTCCTATTCCGTGCGTCAGCGGCGGAGAGAGATCGGAATCCGCGTGGCAGTTGGAGCTCCGCGCAATGCGGTGTTGGTTCTGGTGCTGAAGCAGGGGCTTCTCCCGGTCACGGCGGGGATGAGCATGGGAATAGTCGGAGCCCTAGCGCTCGGACGCTTGGTCGAGGCGTACGTGTGGGGTGTACCC
>CALJKZ010000274.1 GCA_937983085.1 uncultured Gemmatimonadales bacterium | reverse complement strand
CATTCCTTCTTGAGGGTATCCCCGAAAATCGGACCACTTGTGATATGGGCAGATCGGATACAACCCCGAGGAGACGCCCCATGCGCAAGAGCCGGTTCACGGAGGAGCAGATCGTCGCGATCCTGAAGGAGTCCGAGGCGGGTACGCCGACCAAGGACCTGATCCGACGGCACGGGATCAGCAGCAACACGTTCTACAACTGGCGTAAGAAGTACGGCGGCCTAGAGGTGAGCGAGGCCAGGCGCCTGAAGCAGCTCGAGGACGAGAATCGCAAGCTGAAGCGGATCGTCGCGGAGCAGCAGCTGGACATCACGGCGCTCAAGGACGTCGTCTCAAAAAAGTGGTGAGCCCCGCGAGCCGCCGCAAGGTCGTCCGCTACCTCCGCAAGCGATACGCGGTGAGCGAACGACGGGCGTGCCGGATCGCGGGGCTGCGGCGCTCGGTGTGGCGCTACCAGAGTCGCCGCCGGCAGCCCGAGGGCTTTCGCGAGCGGATGGTCGAGCTCGCCCAGGAGCGGCTGCGCTTCGGTTGCCCGCGCATCCACATCCTCCTCCGTCGCGACGGGTACGCCGTCAACTACAAGCGGACGCACCGGATCTACTGCCTGGAGAAGCTGCAGATTCGCAACCGCAAGCGCCGCAAGGGCGCATCCGCAGCTCCCAGGGAAGCGATCGCGATCCCGGACCGGCCGCACCAACGCTGGTCGATGGACTTCATGCGCGACACCCTCGCGGACGGGCGCGCCTTCCGCACGCTGAACGTCGTCGACGATCATAGCCGGCTGTGCCTGGCGATCGAGGTCGACTTCTCGCTGTCCGGCGAGCGTGTCGGGCGCGTGCTCGATCGAGTCGCCGCCAAGACGGGATGGCCCGAAGTGATCGTGGTCGACAACGGCCCCGAGTTCACCGGCAAGGCGCTCGACCAATGGGCCTGGGAGCGAGGCGTGAGGCTGCATTTCATCGAGCCGGGCAAGCCGGTCCAGAATGCCTTCATCGAGTCGTTCAACGGCAAGTTCCGCGAGGAGTGCCTGAGCCAGAGCTGGTTCACGGGACTCGAGAACGCCCGCAGGACGATCGCGACCTGGCGCGACGACTACAACCACGTCAGGCCGCACAAGTCGCTCGGCTGGAGCACTCCGGCCGAGCACGCACGAGCCGCCTCTTTCCCTCCTGGGAGGCTCCGCGTTGCTTCATCTTCTTCTGGAGGGAACCAGACCGGACGCAACTGACAGCCGAAACACCCCCGAGTTGCCCAAGCTCTACTGGTCGCAAGTCGGGGATACCCTCATTCTCACCTTCGAGTGTCTGCAGGCCCTTGCTGACCAGGAAGACCTTCCCGCAGACGGGGCAAGTGAACGCCGCGTTGTTGCCCGCCCAATCCTCGTCGCGGGCGTCGGGGCCGTCGCGGTCGATGTCGCGTCTCGGTATGAATGACTACTCCGGGTGACGCAGTACGGCACGCCTAAGGAAAAACCACGTACTCCAGCCCATTGGTTAGGTAGCTGCCGCTTCCGACGGTGTCGCGTCCCCACCACTGGCAGTCAACGACCTGCCCGACCGTGGAAAGGAACGCCTGTGGATTACCACCAGCCACTCCCTGGGCGAATGCATTCATATCGAGAGTGAAGGAGCCGTCGCAACCTCCGGGGCTACCGCCGAGGGCAACCTGGGGCGGAGCGCGTCGCAGCCCGTTTGGAGAAACGCACAACAAGCCCCCCTCAAATGGGATCGAGGCGCGTCCGTTTGGGCTGTGCATCAGGATGCCGAGCTTGTTGTGCCGGGCCTTGGATCCAATCAGCAGGAACCCGCTGGATGCGGCCACGCTGGAACCTCCCGAGAACAAGAGTGATGGGTCAGAGCCACACGAGTTGGTCTTGGAAGTACAGTAGAAGTGAATCTTTGATGTTGGCCTCTCATGCAGAAACACATCAATCGCGCCGTTTGTGTCGCCGACCACGAGGTTAGATGCCCCACTTGTGAAGGCGATGAACTGCCCATCACCAGACAGGCACGGTTGCGAACTGTCGCCATTGCCTTCAGCGCCAATCGAACTGATGCTGTCCCGAGTGAGCGCGCCGGTCTCAAGATTCTTTACGAACACGTCAGCGAGAGCATTCGTGTCGCCGGGAACCAGATTGCTGGAGAGGCTCTGGAATGCAGCGAAGCGCCCATCCAGGGACAGCCGTCCCCAGGAACTTTCTCCGTCGCCCTGCATCCCATCGGAAGAAAGGCTAATCCGTGTTGTTTCCTGTACTGCTAAGTCGCGGCAAAACACATCCATGGTGCCGTTGGAATCGCCCGGCACAAGATTGCTAGCAGAGCTTGAGAACAAGACAAACTTGCCGTCGGGGGAGGCAAAGGGGTCAAAGCCTGACCCGCCGTTTGCTTGCTGCCAATTAGGGCCAACACTTACTCGGGTCGTCTGGCCGCTCGCGAGGTTGTGAAGGAAGACATCGGGTTGGTTGTTCGTATCTCCAGGTACCAGGTTGGACGCCAAACTAGAGAAGACCGCGGCAAGTCCGTTGTCGGTCACGGAGACAAGAGACCCGCTGTGCTCGTTGCCTTGAGTGCCGTCGGTGGCAATGCTCAAGC
>CALJKZ010000273.1 GCA_937983085.1 uncultured Gemmatimonadales bacterium | reverse complement strand
GCACCCCTGGCGAAGTCGACGTCGCCGACGCAGGATGTTCCCGCACCGTTCACTCCAACACCACGGGGTCGATGGCGTCTCCCGCACGCGTCCCGCTCGTCCTCGCCGGCACCGCCCTCGTCGGCGTTCTCCTCGCCTGGAGCCCGCACCAATCCGGGCCCCGTGGCCCCGCAGCGTTCGTCGACGGATACGTCGTCCAGAACCAGACGGTCATCGACCGCTGCTCCCGCTGCCACACCGTCGACGACGAAGGTCGGATGTCGCGGATCTCCTATCTGCGCAAGACACCCGAAGGATGGCAGACGTCCATCCGGCGCATGGTGGCCCTCCATGGCGCCCGCCTGAACCAGGCCGATGCCCGGGAGATCGCCCGTTACCTGGCGAACGAGCAGGGACTGGCACCGGAGGAACTGCGCCCGGGCCTCTTCGAGGTCGAGCGCCGGATGATCGATCACGACTACCAGGGCGATTCTGACGTCGAGTTCACGTGCATCCAGTGTCACTCCATGGGTCGGGTCATGACCCAGCGACGTACCGAAGAAGAGTGGGGTCTCATCCTCACCACCCACAGGGCCCTCTACCCTCTGGTCGATTTCCAGGCCTTCCGCAGGGCCGGTCCCCCGCCCGAGGACGGCGACCCCCGCCATCCCATGGATCGGGCCATCGATCACCTCTCGGAGGTGTTCCCCCTGGAGACGCCCGAGTGGACCGCGGGGGCCGCCACCAAGCGGTCTCCGCGGCTGGCGGGCCAGTGGGCCCTCTCCGGGTACGAGCCAGGCAAAGGTCGTCTCTTCGGCACCGTCACCATCCAGGCCGATGCCGACGACCCCGACGCCTTCTCAACGTCGGCCTCCTACGTCTACGCCGAGACGGGCGAGCGGGTCGAACGGTCGGGCGAAGCGCTCGTCTATACGGGATACCAGTGGCGAGGCCGGTCCAACCTCGGCGCACCCGACGAACTCCGTGAGGTGATGTTCGTCGAGCGCGACCAGCAGACCGTTTCGGGCCGGTGGTTCTCCGGCGACTACGACGAGGTCGGGCCTGACGTGTACCTCGAGCGCGTCTCGGGCGCTCCGGTGGTGGCGGGCGTGCACCCCCGGGCTCTTCGGGTCGGTGAGACGACCGCCGTGACCCTGTACGGACACGGTCTCCCGGCGCAGGCAGACGCCGCCGCCCTCGACTTCGGGGACGGGGTGGAGGTGGTGGGCGTCGAACCCGGCGGAAACGGCATGGTCCACCTTCGCCTGCGGGTCGCGGACGACGCCCTCAAGGGAGCCCGCGACCTCTTCGCATTCGGCGACCTTCGCACGGAGGCCGTCACGGTCCACGACGGCGTCGATCGCATCGAGGTGACGCCCCGGACCGGGATGGCTCGGGTTGGCGGGGCCGCCTTTCCCAAGGGGTATCAGACCTTCGATGCCGTAGGGTGGGACGACGGGCCGGACGGCGAATCGGGCACCGACGACGATCTCCATCTGGGCCGCGTCGACGTCTCGTGGCATGTGGAGGAGTACGCCGCCGTCTACGGAGACGACGACATCCACTACGTCGGTGAGCTTCGCCAGGACGGGACGTTCATTCCTGCGGTGGACGGCCCGAACCCGGACCGCCCAGGCAACCGCAACAACATCGGGGACGTCTGGGTCGTCGCGACGCATCAGGGCGCGGACGACGCCCTCACCGCTCGCGCACATCTCGTGGTGACGGTTCCGCTGTACATGCGTTTCGATCCCTGGCGCCCCATCGACGACGGCCGTCGCCCGGTGGGACAGGACGAAGGAGGCACACGATGAATCCGCCCGTCGCGACGGGGGCGCCCGATACCACCGGCGCCCAGCCGCTCCTCGCCCTCAGGGAATTCCACCCGTTCGAGGCGCACGGAGCCCGCTTCCTCTACATGGTGCCCTCGGCCGGCATCTTCCGCATGGACGACGCCGGCTGCGCCATCCTCGACCTCCTGGCCGAGGGCCCCGCCGAGCTGGACGCCGTGGTCGAGGCCCTCTCGGCCCGCTTCGAGGTGGACCGCATCCTGGGCACCGTCCACGAACTCACCGAGATCCGGGCCATCGGCGACGTCGATGCACCCAAGGAGCAGGTCCCCAACGACCTGCCACCGGCCGACTTCCCGCTGAACACGATGGTCCTCAACGTCACGAACAAGTGCAACCTCGCGTGCACGTACTGCTACGAGTACGGCGAGGACAAGATCGTCGACACGGCGTACGGCAAGCAGCCGAAGTTCATGAGCGACGAGACCGCCGAGGAGAGCGTCGAGTTCCTGCTGCAGGAATCGAAGGACCAGCCCGTCGCCCACCTCACCTTCTTCGGAGGCGAGACGCTCCTCAACTTCCCGGTCCTGCAGAAAACCGTGGCGTATGCCCGTCGCCGCGCGGCCGAGGAAGGCAAGCGCATCGAATTCAGCCTCACGACCAACGCGACGCTCTTGAAGCCCGAGATCATCGAGTGGCTCGCCGACAACCAGATCGGCGTGACCATCTCCATCGACGGTCCGAAACCGGTACAGGACGGGCTTCGGGTCTTCCACAACGGCAAGGGCACCTACGACGTCGTGCTCCCGAAGATCAAGGATCTGCTGGCCCGGCACCGTTCCCGGCCCATCGGGGCTCGCGTCACGCTGACGCAGAAGAACATGAACGTCCTCGAGATCTTCCGGCACCTCACCGAGGAGATCGGCTTCTGGGAAGTGGGGCTGGCGCCGGTCACCACCCAGGAACACCGGGACTACGCCATCACCCCCGAGTCCAAGGACGCCATGCTCCTCCAGTTCGAGGAGCTGGCCAACGAGTGGCTGGAGTGCGCCTTGCGTGACGAGCACCACGGCTTCTCCAACGTCCGGGACACCATCGAGGAGATCCACAAGGGCGTGAGCAAGGCGTACGGGTGCGGCGCCGGCCTCGGTCTCATGGGCGTGGCCACCGATGGTGAGGTCGCGCTCTGCCACCGCTTCGCGGGGTCGGAGGAGCACACCATCGGCAACGTGGTCGACGGCGTGGATCGGGAGAAGCAGGGTCGCTTCCTCGTCGATCACCACATCGCCTCGAAGACCGACTGCCACACGTGCTGGGCCCGGCCCATCTGCTCGGGCGGCTGCTACCACGAGGCCCATGTGAACTACGGGACCTCGTCCCATGCCAACCTGCACTACTGCACCTGGGTGCGGAGCTGGACGCACACCTGCCTCGAGATCTACGGTGCCCTCGCCGAGAAGAACCCGAAGTTCCTGGAGCGATTCGACGCATGAAACACCTGAAACCGATCAACCAGAAGGCCGCGCGCATCGAAGCGTACGTCGAGCACCAAGCCGCCCGTGCG
This sequence comes from uncultured Gemmatimonadales bacterium, assembly GCA_937983085.1. Taxonomy (GTDB): domain Bacteria; phylum Gemmatimonadota; class Gemmatimonadetes; order Longimicrobiales; family Gaopeijiaceae; genus UBA2589. The sequence continues at coordinate 7,014 of CALJKZ010000273.1, read as the reverse complement.
GCCGAGCGCGACATGGACGTGATCGGCCTCCGCACGCCACCCCACGAGGAGAACGGTCCTCATTTCCCCCTCGGATGCTCCCTCGTCTTCGCGCCTGGATGGGAGGTGGACAGCCAGGGAGGGACCGCCGGCCTCTGTCAGCCCGTGGAGCGGGACATCTTCGATTGCCACCTGTCGTGCTTCTGGCCGGCGCACGTTCCCGACCAGTTGAATCACGCCCAGGACTGGACGGGTAAGTGCGCGTCGGCCCAGAAGGACTGGCGCAAGCTCGACCTCATCTTCCCCTAGGCCGCACCATGTCGCATCGCCGGATCGTCCCCCTCTGTGCCCTGTCCCTGGCGTTGCTCGGAGGGGCTACGCCCACGTCGGCGCAGACCGCCACCTGGTACATCGCCACCTACACCAACGATCTCCTCGTCTGGGACGAAGCGTCGGAAGAGGTGGTCGACCGCATCACCATGAACAACTTCATCCCCACGGGGGTGATGGTGAGCGACGATCGATCCCGGCTGTACGTGGAGGAGGCGTCTGGCCAGAGGGTCGAGATCGTGGACCTCGGAGCCCGGGAGGTCATCGACGAGTTCACCTTGTCGGAGGGCAACGTCACGGTTCGGATCAACGGCTTCGAGCCCCACCCGTCCAACGACCGGGCCGTACTCATGGTGAAGCGGTACACGGCCCTCGTGGACCGGTATGAGGTGGAGGGCCCGTTCCTCCTGGAGTATGACCTGCGAACCAAGGAAGTCACCGACACCATCCCCTGGCCCGACGGCGAACCCAGGGACCGTGGCGTCGGGTTCGAGTACTCCCCGGACGGCGACGTCCTCTACTTCTTCGTGGAAGACATCATCGCGGTGGACGCCGACAGCTACGAGGAAGTCGACCGCTGGGAGATCTCCCAACCCCTGGAGCCCGGCCTCGGGCGCCCGGGCTTCGGCGTCCAGCCCGACACGTACGATGCCCCCGGCGTGGCCACCGGCCTCTTCAGGATGCGCGACCCCATCCAGAACCGATCCATGATGGGCATTGCCCAGGTGCGTCTGGCCGAGCAGGAGGTGGACTTCTACACCCTGGGTCCCACCGAACCGGTGGGCTCGTTCACCATGGCGCCGAGCCGCGACAAGGCGTACGCGCTGTACTCGTCCATCGGCGGGTACGAATTCTGGGAGTTCGACCTCGCCAACCGGGCGGTGGCAGGGAAGGTTCCGTTCCCCGGCCGGCCGCGCATGAGCCTGCAGGTGAGTGCCGATGGAGAGCGCCTCTTCATCTATCGGGCGGGCAACACCATCGACGTCTACGACGCGGAGACCTTCGACCTGCTCCGGACCGTCGCCTTCGACGAGGACATGATCGGTGTCGTGGTGGTGCCGGGCGATCGCTAGACACTGCTGCAGAAGTACAGGGGGGTCGCGGGGGTACGATGGGGTGTAGCAGTCCGCTGACATGACCCTCCTCGATCCTCACTTCCGTCGTGCACTCGGCTACGTACGCCCCTACGTGGGAGCGCTCGTGCCGGTGGTCGCCCTCTCCCTTCTCGGGACGGCGCTGAACCTCGTTCTGCCGTACCTGTCGAAGCTCATCGTCGACGACGCCATCCTCGGGGGCGACGTGCGACTCCTAGGGATTCTCGTCGCCGTCTTCGTCGGGGTAACCGCGGTCTCGTTCGGGCTGAACGTTGCCAGCGGCATGCGCTACACGAAGGTGTCGGCGGACATCCTCTTCGACATGCGGCTCGAGCTGTACGCCCACCTGCAGCGTCTCTCTCCCCGGTTCTACGCCCGGCCCCCCCTCGGGGACATCGTCTCGCGCATCAACGGCGACATCGGCGAGATCCAACGGGTCACCGCCGAGGCCGCCCTCTCGTGGTTCGGCCAGGTGGTGGCGGTGGTGGGAACCGTTGTGATGCTGGTCTACCTCGACTGGCGGCTCTTCCTCGTGGGCCTGGCCACCCTCCCGCCGTCGTTGTGGGCCCTCATGAGGTACCGTCGTCAACTCGAGGACCGGGTTCGCGTGCTGCGCGAGCGCAGCGCCGACATCGGGACCTTCCTCATCGAGAGCATCCAAGGGATGCGGACGGTGGTGGGGGCAAACGCACAGCAACGGGAAGTGGCACGCTTCCGTGGTCGAAACGACTCCTTCGTGGACGCCCTGCTGTCCATGCGCCTCTTCACCTACCTGGCGGGCGGTCTCCCGGGACTTCTCCTGTCCGCCGGCACCGGCGTCGTGTTCCTGTACGGGGGGTATCGTGTCATCACCGACGCCATGACCTTCGGGACGTTGGTGGCGTTCATGGCCTATCAGAGCAGGCTCATGGGTCCCATCCAGGGCCTCATGGGCATCTACACCAACCTCGCCACGGCGCGGGCCTCTCTGGTACGGGTACAGACCCTTCTGGACACGCCGCCGGAGGTGACCGAGGGAGCTTCACCGCGCCGGCTGTCCGAGTGCCGTGGCCACGTCCAGCTCGACGGGGTGCACCTGGACTTCGGCAGGGGCAACGAGGGCCTCGAGGGTATCGACCTCACCATCGAGGCGGGCCAGACCGTGGCCATCGTCGGAGCAAGTGGAAGCGGCAAGTCCACCATCGCCGACCTTCTCGTCCGACAGGTCGACCCGGATCGTGGACGCGTCCTGCTGGACGGCATCGATCTCCGGGAGATGAGCCTCGCCGACCTGAGGAGGCACGTGGGCGTCGTCGAGCAGGACCCCTTCATCTTTCACACTACCGTTGCCGAGAACGTCCGCTACGCCCGCCCGGAGTCCACCGACGCCGAGGTGGCCGAAGCCATCTCCGCTGCAGGGCTCGACACCCTCGTCTCCTCCATGCCGCAGGGCATCGACACCGTCGTGGGCGAGCGCGGCCGACAGCTGTCCGCTGGCGAGCGCCAACGGCTCGCCATCGCCCGTGCCTTCCTGTCGGATCCGTCGGTGCTGGTCATGGACGAGGCCACCGGAGCCCTCGACCCCTCGTCGGAGGCCACGGTTCTCCACGGATACGAGCGCATCCTCAGGAACCGAACCACCATCCTCATCACCCACCGCCTCGACCTCGCCCGGCATGCCCAACGGGTCGTGGTACTCGAAGGCGGACGCATCGGGGAAGACGGCTCGCCGGCGGATCTGGAGTCGCGGAGTCGCGCATTCCGGGATCTCTTCATCGACGTCATGAAGGGGTGACGATGCAGTCTGGCACCGGGGCCATCACCATCGCCGTGGTGGACAGCGGCGTGAACGTGCCTCACCCCCACCTTCCGGGCGTGGCCGGCGGCGTCGCCATCGACCTCGAGGGCATGGAGTCGGACGACTACGTGGACCGGCTAGGCCACGGCACGGCCGCGTCAGCGGCCATTCACGAGAAGGCGCCCGGCGCCGAACTCTGGGCGGTGAAGGTGTTCGACACCCGCCTCGCCACGACGGTCGAGAACCTGGTCCGCGCCATCGACTGGGCCGTCGAGCGGGGCATGCGGTTGGTGAATCTGAGCCTCGGTACGCCCAACGACTTCAGGAAGATCGAGCTGGCGCCTTCCATCGAAGCCGCGGTCCACGCGGGAACCATCGTGGTCTCGGCTGCGGAGCACGACGGGCGCCTCTGGTATCCCGGCTCCATGCCCGGCGTGGTCGGGGTCGTCATGGACGCCGCCGAGCCCCGGGAGGGCGTCACCGTGGTCGAGCGGCCGCGAGGGCCAGTGCTCCGGGCTTCGCCCTACCCCCGGCCCATTCCCGGCGTCCCACCCGAGCGCAACTTCAACGGCATCAGCTTCGCGGTGGCCAACGCCACGGGAGTCGTCGCTCAGTTGTTGAGTTCGCGCCCCGAGGTCAGCACCGCGGCGGAGGTCATGCACGCCCTCACGTAGATCTCGGTGAGGGGTGGCTCGGTCACCGATTCGAAGCGGAAGCCACAGACAACGAAGGTCGCCCAGGCTGCAATGCCGGCCATCAGCCAGATGGGGACCAGCACGATCGTCGCCATGTTCGCCTCCGCGGAGCAGCCGTTGGGGATCCGTTCCCCCGTACTCGGATTGTCGGCCCAAATTTCAATAGATCAAGCTTTGCATATTTTGTGCCGTTCGCGCCCACAGGCGACAGCGGTTGGAACATGACTGTCGTCCAGGCGACATTCCCAGCCCACCGCCGCCGGAGCGCGCGGGTTGACGCCGCCGCATGCTCCACCGCACCGTGCGGCTCCACCGCATCCCCTGCCCGGAGCCATCGATGCCGCTCCCCGAGATCCGCCGGGACGTTCGCCGTCGCGACTTCCTGCGCTGGCTGGCCGCAAGTCCCCTTCTGGCCTCCGCCGGCGGGCTGGCGGGGCTGGAACCGGCCATCGCCCAGGAAGCCCCCCGGCAGATGCTCGACGACCTCGTCGAGTCGGCCGCCCAGGCGTTGGACATCTTCGATCTCCAGCGGGTCGCGGAGCGGAACGTCCCCACGGCCCACTACGGCTACATCATGACGGGGGTGGACGGAGAGGAGACTCAGGCGAACAACCGTGCCGCCCTGGAGCGCATGTACCTACGGGCCCGGCGCCTGGTGGACGTGTCCGACCTCGATACTTCGGTGAACCTGTTCGGGCGCTCCTGGCCTACGCCTTTGATGGTGGCCCCCTGCGGAAGCCAACGGGCCTTCCACGCCGACGGTGAACTCGCCACGGCTCGAGCGGCGGCGGCCCGGAACCATCTACAGACCTTGTCCACCGTGAGCTCCACGGCGGTGGAAGAGGTCAACGAGGCGCGGGGCGAGCCGGTCTGGTACCAGCTGTACGCCCGCTCGAACTGGGAGAGCAACGTCGCCCTCGTGCAACGCACCGTCGACGCTGGATGTCCGGTCCTGGTGCTCACCGTGGACCTGACCGGGGGCACCGGCAACCGCCTCACCCTGGAGCGATACCGTCGTATGGACGACCGGAACTGCGAGAGCTGCCATCGGCGCGGCGGTCGGGCCGATCCCGTGAAGCCCATGCTTCGCGGACTTCCGCGGGGTGCCCCCGACGGAAGCGCCGGAGCGTCCATGACGTGGGACTACATCGCCCGGCTCAGGGACGTCACCGACCAGAGAGTCGTCGTGAAGGGCCTCGTCACGTCCGAGGACGCGCACCTCGCCGTTCGCTACGGCGTCGACGCCGTGTGGGTCTCGAACCACGGCGGTCGGGCCGAGGGCGACGGGCGGGCGACCATCGACGCCCTCCCGGAGGTGGCCGAGGCCGTGGGTGGCCGGATGCCCATCATCGTCGACAGCGGATTCCGTCGCGGGACGGATCTCTTCAAGGGCATCGCCCGAGGGGCCACGGCCGTAGCCGTGGGGCGCCCGTATCTGTGGGGCCTGGGCGCCTTCGGCCAGGAAGGTGTCGAGCGCGCCTTGCAGATCCTGACGAGGGAGTTCGAGATCACCATGCGGGCGACGGGTACACCCTCCCTCGCCGACATCGGGCCCCACTCGGTGGGCGTCGATCGGTGACGGACACCTGGCAGGGAGCCATGGTGCTCTTGCTCCTCGGCTTCCTCGGCTCCGCTGCTGCCGTCCACGGCCAAGAGCCGGCCAGCCTCCTGAGCGAAACCTCGGCGAGTCCCGAGCTTCTGCTGGCCATCGATCTCTACACCGGCGTCGCCGGCCGAGTGGACGACGCGGAGGCGCGCACGCTTCTGGAGGCCGCGGCGAGCGACGACGAAGACGTCCTGGCTCGCATGTGGGTGGCCCGGGTGCACTCCCGCGGGCGCATGACCTTCCCGCGGGACGAGGACCGGGCACGAGCCCTCGCATCCGACGTGCTCCCCGCCGTCCGGGACCTTGCCGCCCGGGGCGACGTGGAGGCGGCATTCCTCATGGGTACGGCGTACGACGAGGGGCTCGGCACGGTCGTGGACCACCCCGAGGCCATGCGATGGTACCGACGCGCCGCGGCCGAGGGACACGTGCTGGCGGTGCACAACATCGGCAACATGTACCGGGACGGTCGGGGGGTCGACGTGGACCTGGAGGCCGCGGCCCGCTGGTGGCTCAGGGCGGCTCGCGCGGGAGACGTGATCCCGGCCCTTCGACTCGGGGAGGCCTACGAACACGGACGCGGCGTCCCGTTGGATCCCATGCAAGCCAGGTTCTGGTTCGGTGTGGCCGCCGACAAGGGAAACGCCGCGGCAGCCGAGGGGCTCCGACGGGTGGGCCGCTGACCCGTCCGATTTAACGATCCGGGGAAGGGTCGCGTCTCCACGACGGTGCTCAGAGGGCGCCGCTACACCCTGCCCCACCTTCCGCCCTGCCCGGAGTCCATCCATTCCTCCCCGCGTACTCCTCGGAGCGCTCCAACTCACCGCGGTCTTCATCACCGCCCCGAGCTCCGTCACCGCCCAGCAATCGGCCGGGCAGATCCGAGCCGATGCTCTGGCGGTCTTCCTGGACTGCCAGGCCTTCGACTGCGATTCCGAATACTTCCGCACCGAAATCGGATTCGTGAACTGGGTGCGCGATCGGACTCTGGCCGACGTCCACCTCATCGTCACAAGCAGCCAGACGGGTGGTGGGGGACGCGTCTACGCCCTCGACTTCGTGGGCCTCGATGCACTCGAAGGGCAGGACGACGTCCTGCCCTACACGTCGGCGAGCACCGATACGGAAGCCGAGAATCTGGCGGGGCTCACCAACGTCATCGGAGCGGGACTCGCCCGGTACTCCTCCCTCATCGGGCGGCCCGTGGGCTTCACCGTCGAGGGCGGCGGCAACGACGGGACCGGGTCGCTGGTGGGCGCCGACCAGGTGGAGGATCCGTGGAACTTCTGGGTGTTCGAGGTGAGCGCCGATCTGGACTTCGACGGCGAGGAGACCGAGAAGTCACGACGGCAGAGCGGGTCCTTCGAGGCCCGGCGAACCACCGACATCTGGAAGGTGGAGGTGGACGTCCGTGGCAACTTCAGCCGCGACGAACGCGAACTGGAAGACGGGGAGGTCATCACCGACGACCGGACCAACTGGAATGCGGGCGTCCTCATGGCGTACGCGCTGGCCGATCACTGGTCGCTGGGC
>CALJKZ010000272.1 GCA_937983085.1 uncultured Gemmatimonadales bacterium | reverse complement strand
GAACCGCGCCCTGTCCGTCGAAAGACCCGGGAGCCTTCGCGGCCCCGGTTCTTTTTGTGTACCCGAGTCCCGCGAACGCCGCCTCGGTGCGACGGCCGCTGCGCGGCGACCGCCCGGCACACGCCTGGCGATCAAGCCGACCAGACCGTCCGCCCGCCCACGATGGTCCGACGGGGACGGCCCTTCAGTTCCCATCCGTCGAAGGGGGTGTTCCGGCTCTTGGACGCGAACGTCTTCGCATCCACCGTCCACGTCTCTTCGGGATCGAAGACGGTGACGTCGGCCACCGACCCCTCGGCCAGTGTGCCGCCTGGAAGGTTGAAGGCCCGCGCCGGCTGACAGCTCATCCGCTCGACCATGGTCGGGAGGTCGATGACCCCCTCCCGCACCACCCGGGTGAGAACGATGCCCAGAGCCGTCTCCAGGCCGACGATCCCGTTGGGGGCGTCGGCAAAGGCCGCCTCCTTCTCGTCGTAGTGGTGCGGCGCGTGGTCGGTGGCGATGGTGTCCAGCGTGCCGTCCGCCACACCACGCCGCACGGCCTCGACATCGGCCTCGGTTCGTAGGGGCGGATTCATCTTCGCCTCCGTCCGGTAGCCGTCCACCGCTTCGTGGGTCAGGACCAGGTGGTGGGGCGAGGCCTCCGCCGTCACGCGCACACCCCGGGCCTTGGCCTGTCGGATGGACTCGACGCCGAAGGCCGTGGAGACGTGCTGGAGATGGATGTGTCCACCGGTCAGCTCGGCGAGGAGCAGATCCCGTACGATGTGGATGTCCTCACTGGCGTTGGGCTTGCCCGCGAGTCCGAGGCGCGACGAGACGATTCCCTCGTTCATGTGCCCCTTGGCCGAAAGGCCCAGGTCCTCGGGGTGGTCGGCCACCGGAATACCGAAGGCCTGCGAATACTCGAGGGCCAGGCGCATGAGTCCCGAGTTCATGACCGGGTTGCCGTCGTCCGTGATGGCGACGGCCCCCGCCTCCACCATCTCGCCCACCAGCGTCAGGCGCTCGCCCTCACGCCCCACCGAGATGCACCCTACCGGGTAGACCCGAGCGAGGCCGGCGGCCCGCCCCGCGGCGACGACGAAGCCCACGGCCGCCGGGTCGTCGATGGGCGGATCGGTGTTGGGCATGGCGCACACGGCGGTGAAGCCGCCAGCGGCCGCCGAGGCGGCGCCGGATGCGATGGTTTCCTTGTGCTCCTCGCCGGGCTCCCTGAGATGCACATGGACGTCGATGAGCCCGGGTGTCACCACGAGTCCCGCGCAGTCCACGATCTCCGCGTCCTCCCCGGCCGAAACGTCCGCACCCACCGCGGCGACCTTCCCGTCCACGAGGAGGACGTCGACGGTGTCGTCGAGAGACTGGCTCGGATCGACGACACGTCCTCCCTTCAACAACGACTTGGCGCTCATCCCTCGGCTCCCTGCTTTGCGGCTTCGGCCTTCTCGGGTTGCCCCCCGGCCAGGAGGTACAGAACGGCCATCCGGACGGCGACGCCGTTGGTCACCTGGTTCAGAATGACCGAGTGGTCGCCGTCGGCGACATCGGAATCGATTTCGACGCCGCGGTTCATCGGCCCCGGATGAAGCACGAGGATGTCCTTCGGCGCCGCCTCCAAGCGGCGTGTGGAGACCCCCCAGATCCGGTTGTATTCACGAAGACTGGGCACGTACCCCCCCTGCATGCGCTCCAACTGGAGGCGGAGCACGTTGAGGACGTCGGCCCATTCGATGGCCTCCTCGACGCGGGTGAAGACGGTGCATCCCATCTCCTCCGGTGCCGGGGGCATGAGCGTGCGCGGTCCGCAGACCGCTACCTCGGCACCCAGGGTCCTCAACCCGTAGATGTTGGATCGAGCCACCCGGGAGTGGAGGATGTCGCCGACGATGCAGACCTTCATGCCCTTCAGAGGCCCACGGTGGTCGCGGATGGTGAGGAGGTCCAGCAGCCCCTGTGTCGGATGCTCGTGCCATCCGTCACCGGCGTTGATGACGTTGGACGGAATCCGGTCGGCCAGGAAGCGAGCCGCGCCCGAGGCACCGTGGCGGATCACCACCATGTCGATGCGCATGGCTTCGAGGTTGCGCGCCGTGTCCACCAGCGTCTCGCCCTTCACAACCGACGACCCCGACGAGGAGATGTTGACCGTGTCGGCGCTCAACCGCTTCTCCGCGAACTCGAACGAGATGCGGGTGCGGGTGGACGCCTCGAAGAAGAGATTGACGATGGTCTTGCCCCGGAGGACCGGGACCTTCTTGATCCTCCGCTCCGAGATCTCCTTGAAGGGCTCGGCGGTGTCGAGGATCATGTGGAGCTGCTCCGCCGAAAGGTGCTCCAGCCCCACCAGGTCCTTGCCCAGGGAAAGGCGGTCCTCGCTCACGCGTCACCTCCGTCGGTCTGGATGAGTTCCACCGCCAGCCGACCGTCGATCTCGGGCACCAGGACTTCGACCCGTTGGTGGTTCAACACCTGGACCGTCCGCCCGGTGACGTCGGGCTGGAGGGGCAGCTCCCGGCCTCCTCGGTCCACGAGCACGCACAGGAGGATCCGGCGAGGGCGGCCCCAGTCGCTGAGCTCGTTGAGGGCGGCACGGGCCGTCCGACCCGTGTAGGCGACATCGTCCACGATGACCACGCAGCGGTCGTCGATGCCGTTGGTCGGGAGCTCAGACCCGCCGATCATGGGGATGGGCCCCACCCCCGCGAGAACGCCTCGGGGTGCCGCGCCGCTGTCTGCCGATCGGCGCGAGCCCGTCGGGCCCCCCGGTCATCTCGACGCTCTCGCTAGCCGTCCGGGCGTGGTCCAGTCTCACCTCGGATTCGCTCATGACGTGGATGCGGGTCGGAGCAGTCATGGAAGCGGGTTGGAGGAGCGAGGGTGGGCTCCGGGGAAGCCGGAGCCGCTCGCGGCGGCGGAAAGTTCGGGGGATCCCCGGTTCGGGTCAACGTGACGCCGGACTGTCACGCAGGCTCAGGATTCCCCATAGTGGGCACGCTCGATGCCGCACCATGCACTCCGGTGGCGGGCCCCACCGGTAGGACCGCACTCCGACAACGCTGCCCATGAGCTTCCGATCCGTCGTTCTCGCCGCCGTCGCCCTCATCGCCGTGGCCGTTCCTGCCGACGCACAGGTCCTGTCCGAGCCACCGGGTGTCATACTCCGGGGCGTTCCGTTCGAGATCGTCGTCTTCGGATCCTACGACGTCGAGTCGGCCTGGGTCGAGGTGAGAGCGGCCGACGGGCGCCTTCTGGGCACCGACGTCGCCGTGTCCCCCCCGGACTCCCTCATTCTGCGCGACCTGGTCATCGAATCGTCCGATGACCTCCCCCTCACCATCGTCGTCGGCGACACCGAGTTGTCCCACGACGCGACCGTCACGTCAGGCTGGTACTCCATCGTTCCACCCCTCGTGGCCATCGTCCTCGCCCTCATCTTCCGGGAGGTCCTCACCGCCCTCTTCGCCGGAGTGTGGCTCGGCGCACTCGCGCTGGCCGGGTTCAACCCCATATCGGCTACGGGGCGCATGATCGACACCTTCGTCGTGCCCGCCCTCGCCGACGGGGACCACGCCGCCATCGTCGTCTTCTCGCTCCTGCTCGGCGGCATGGTGGGCCTCATCTCCCGAAACGGCGGGACCCTGGGCATCGTGGAGGCCGTGGCGCCCCTGGCCAGCACACCGCGCCGCGGCAAGCTCGCCACCTGGGCCGCGGGCATGGCCATCTTCTTCGACGACTACGCCAACACGCTCATCGTCGGCAACACCATGCGGCCCATCACCGACCGCCTGAAGATCTCCCGGGAGAAGCTGGCGTATCTGGTGGACTCGACCGCGGCGCCGGTCGCCGCCCTCGTCCCCGTCTCCACCTGGGTAGGCTACGAGATCAGTCTCATCGGCGACGGCTTCGGCATTGCCGCGCAGCAGAATCCGGCGAGCGCCGAGTTCCTCGCGGGCCTCAGTCCGTTCGGGGTTTTCGTTCAGACCATCCCCTACCTCTTCTATCCTCTGCTGGCGCTTTTCTTCGTCGTTCTCACCTCGGCCATGGACCGGGACTTCGGGGCCATGCTCACGGCCGAGCGTCGGGCATCGTCCGGCGGCGGCCTGCATCGACCCGATGCGACGCTGGCCGTCGACACCTCCGGCGAGATCATGGAGCCGAAGGAGGGCGCACCCAGGAGCTGGTACAACGCAGGAATCCCGGTCCTCACCGTGGTCGTCGTCGTTCTCATCGGCCTCTACCTCTCCGGGCGGGCGTCCGTCGGACCTGACGCGAGCCTCCGGGACGTCTTCGGCGACGCCGACCCGTTCGCGACCCTACTCTGGGGATCCCTGTCCGGTGTCCTCATGGCCATCGCCCTGTCCATGGGCCAGCGCCTCCTGAGCCTCACCGAAGCCGTCGACGCCCTGGTCGGCGGCATGCGGGCCATGATGATCGCCATGCTCATCCTGACCCTGGCGTGGTCGCTGGGCTCCGTCACCGAGGTCATCGGCACGTCGGACTTCCTCGCCCTCCTCCTTTCCGACCGGTTCCCAATCGAGCTCATGCCCGCCGTGGTCTTCGTCACCTCGGCCGCCATGGCCTTCGCCACGGGAACCTCGTGGGGAACCATGGCCATCATGCTGCCGGTGGTGATTCCCCTCACCGTCACCCTGGGGGGTCCGGACGTCTATCCCGGAGGGCCCGCCGAGGCCGTTCTCCTGGGAGCCATCGCGTCGGTCCTGGCCGGAGCCATCTTCGGGGACCACTGCTCGCCCATCTCCGACACCACGGTACTCTCGTCCACGGCATCGGCGTGCGACCACGTGGACCACGTGCGCACCCAGCTCCCCTACGCGCTGGCCGTGGGCGTCGTGGGCATCCTCCTCGGCAACATCGGGACGGCGTACGGTCTGTCACCCTGGATCGCGCTCTTGGCTGGCGCGGCCATCCTGGTGGTCTTCCTGCGAATCGTCGGAAAATCCGACAGCGAGGCGTCGGCAGGCGCGTAGAGCCCGTCCGCACCCATGGCGGAAGCCCGTCCATGGTGGACGGCCCGTCAGCACCATGGTGCAAGACCCGTCCGCACCCTGGGACGAGGTACGCCTCGGCTACCGTGAGAAGCGGGCCCGACCGATTCGTTCGAGGAGCGGATCCGCCGGGTTGCCCTCACCCTCTCCCACGACCCAGTCGTAGGAGAAGATGACCACACCGCCCGAGTCCTCGGCCCGGGCGATGTCGATCATCTGAATCGTGGCTTCGGGCGTGTTCATGTACGCCCCGATTCCTGCCCACATCCGCCGCCGATCACCGGCGGCACTGCGGGCCGTCTCCACGAGATCCAGAAAGCGTCCGGCGTCGGGGGTGTAGGCCATGGGCACGGCGATGTCGAGAATCCCGTCGCGCAGCCATGTCGGCCAGTCCTGGAACCGGTCGCTGAACGCCACCTCCCGGTCGGCGATGACCGCCGCCGACACCACCAACCGCGGGTCCACGGCCTTCACGTCACGGTAGATCCGCTCCACCAGCGACGTGATCTGCTCCCGCCGGAACCGATCCCACAGGCCGGGCTCGCCCTCGACGAACGCGTAGAGGTCGCCGGCGTAGGCGCCATCCAGCTCCGCGAACCGCGCGTCGGTCACCTCCGGGCGGATCCACAATCGGAACCGCTCCAGGGCTCCCAGTGAGTAGTCGTAGTCCGCCGAGGGGAAGCGGATGTAGTCGAAGTGGAGTCCGTCGAGGTCGTAGCGGCGGGCCAGGTCGAGCCACACGGCGTGCACCCGGTCCTGGACCAGTGGGTGGGAGGGGCTCGAGTAGATGCCCTCTACGGTGCTCTCGTTGGCCACGGCGTCCTCGACCAGTCGGTCGAAGAACGAGGGGTCGAAGGGGTCGACCCCGAACAGTTCGCGCCCGAGGCGCTTCGGCACAGCCAGCCAGTCCGGGTTGGCGATGACCAGATGATCCGGGTCGGTGGGGTGGACCGTGGGCCCCCAGACCAGGTGGGTGTTGATCCACGCGTGTACGGCCATGCCGCGGGCGTGGGCTTCACGGATGACCAGCGCGAGAGGATCGAAGCCGTCGGGTTCACGCACCGACTCCCCACGCGGCTCCAGGTCCGACAGATAGAATGCGTCGGCGCGCCCGCGCACCTGGACGATGAGGGTGTTGAAGCCCGCCGCGTGGGCGCGCTCCACCATGTCCGTGATCGCTTCCTCGCTGGTCAGGGTGAATCGTACGACCCAGAGGGCGCGCACCTCCTCGAAGGCACGGACCGGGTCGAGCAACACCGGAAGACCCGGCCCCGGGCGACTCGGCTCGGCCCGGGGTTCGGCCGGCCGGGGCTGCTCGTCCCGGGGCTCCGGCGGAGCCACCGGCCCCGGCGGGTCGGCCGGCACGGTGATGACGGTGCATCCGGCCATGCCCAGGCTCCACGCCGCCACGCTCCAAACCGCCAAGCGTAACCGTCGCCTGACCCGGTCCGCCGCTCTCCTCCCCGTCGAGCTCACGACCTACCCCGACGAGCACGGAAGAAGGCCTTCAGCATCGCCGACGACTCGTCGGCAAGCACACCCGATGTGACCTCGCATCGATGGTTGAGTCGGGCGTCCTGCAGAAGGTCGTCCAGAGAGCCGCCCATGCCGGCCTTGGGGTCGTGCGCCGCGAAGACCACCCGGGGAATGCGTGCAAGCACGATGGCTCCTGCGCACATGGCGCACGGCTCGAGGGTCACGTACAGGGTGGAGTCCACCAGGCGCCAATCGCCCTGACGTGCGGCGGCCTCACGGATGGCCACCACCTCGGCGTGAGCCGTGGGATCAGAGTCGGAGATGGTGCGGTTGAAGCCACTGCCCAGCACCTCGCCATCGCGTACCACGACGGCACCCACCGGTACCTCGTCCAGGTCCTCGGCCGTTCGGGCGAGCTCGAGCGCCCGCCGCATCCACGCGACGTCGCCCATGGGATCGCCGCGCTAGTTCGGCGGCAGATTCCCCGACGCCGCCTCGTCCATGCGTCGGTAGAAGCCCGCAACCCGGCCCAGAATGCGCAAGGAGTCCACGTCTTCCACGAGGGTTCGCTCCCCACCGGGCTGGAGGGCCTCGAGGTAGATCCCGCGACCGTTGGTCGTGTAGCGGTGGAAGGTCGACGAATCGCCCACCTCGGCCACGACGATGGTGCCGTCCTCGATCTCGTCCTCACGGACGGGAGAGACGAGGACCAGATCACCTTCCGCCACACCGAGCACCGCGAGATCGCCCGCCGCGGCCCGGACCATGAACGACCCGTCGTCGCTGCCCATCTGCCGGTCCACGGAGAGGAAGGCCTCGGGCTTCGTTCGCATGCCCTCGGCGGGGACCGCCGCGAAGCATGGGACTGCAACGGTGTCCGCATTCAGGTCGACACCGAGGATGCGCACCCCGCGCGAGCGCGACGGATCACGCTCGAGGCACCCCTTCTCGGCCAGGGCCTGGAGGTGCTCGGACACCGTCTTGGTGCTCTTGATGCCGAACCGCTCGCCGATCTCGCGAATGGACGGTTGATACGTGTTCTCCCGCAGGTACTGCACCATGAAATCCAGGATCTTTCGCTCGATCTCTGTGAGCGGCTCGACCTGGCGGGCGGTCGTCGGGGCTTCACGCGGAGTGATTGCGTCGGATCTAGCCAACGATGATGCACCTTGAGGGGGGGCCAAGGAAGCGCCCGAGACATGTCGGGAGCTATCCTAATGTGCGGTTCGGAAAGGTGTCAAGAAACCCTTTTCTTCACCCTGTGCGGATACGCTCCAGTCCCACGTGGATTCGCTCGTAGACCCGCTCCCGGCCCAACAGAACGAGAACGTCGAAGATGCCCGGGCTCGCCATGTTGCCCGTGAGAGCCACCCGAAGGGGATGGATGAGCTTCCCTGCACCCACCTCCATCTCCCCTGCCAGGGCCCGTAGACGCTCCTCCAGCGCTTCCCTCGTCCACTCCACGTCCTGGTAGGCCGCCGAGACGCGCTCCAAGCGCTCCGTGGCCGAAGAGGGATCCTTGAGCCAGTTCTTCTGGACCGCTTTCTCCTCGTACACGAGGCTGTCGCAGACGAAGGGGCGGGCCTGGTCGGCGAGCTCGCCCAGGGTGCGCGCACGTACGGTGATGGCCTCCAGGAGGGACGCGGTCCACTCGGAATCGTCCAGAAGCTCGCCCCGAAAGCCGGCCACGCCCGCAAGCGCGGACCGGATGTGGTCCACCAAGTCTTCCGCCGGTCGGGCGGCCAGGTGCTTGCCGTTGAGCCACGCGAGCTTGTCGGCGTCGAAGACCGAGCTCTTCTTCAGGATCCGACCGGGGTCGAAGGCTTCGACGAGCTCGTCGCGCGTCATGAACTCCCGGTCATCGCCCGGGCTCCAGCCCAGGAGCGCCAGGAAGTTGATCATGGCCTCCGGCAGGATGCCCTCGTCCGCGTAGTCGCCCACCGCCGTCGCTCCGTGACGCTTGGACAGCCGCTTGCCGTCCGGGCCCAGGATCATGGGGACGTGGGCGAAGGTGGGCTCGGTGAGCCCCAGAGCGCGGTAGAGCAGCACCTGTTTGGGCGTGTTGGACAGGTGGTCGTCGCCACGGATGACGTGGGTGACCCCCATCTCGGCGTCGTCCGATACGACCGCGAGGTTGTAGATGGGGGTTCCGTCGCTGCGGAGGACCACGAGGTCGTCGATGTCCTCGTTGCCGAAGCGCATCTCGCCGTGAATCAGGTCCTGGAAGACCGTTTCGCCATCGGGCACCCGGAAGCGGATGGCGTGGGGTTCACCCGCGGCGACCCGCTCGTCGGCCGCGTCGCCCAGGGCCTCGGCCTTCTCCCGGGCCACCCGGCTCGGGTGCATCCCGCGATCCGCGGCCTCCTGCCGTACGGCCTCCGGGTCGGAGAAGTCGCGATAGGCCTTGCCCTCGTCCAGAAGCCGGAGCGCGGCCGCCCGGTGCCGGTCCACTCCCTCGGACTGGAAGAACGGACCCTCGTCCCAATCCAGCCCGAGCCAGGTCATCCCGTCTAGGATGGCCTGGGTATGCTCGTCCCGCGATCGGTCCCGGTCCGTGTCCTCGATGCGCAGAATGAAGACCCCGCCCTCTTTGCGGGCCAGGAGCCAGTTGAAGAGCGCGGTGCGAGCACCACCTACGTGGAGGTAGCCCGTGGGTGATGGAGCGAAACGAAGGCGCATGGTCACGGGTCGAGCCTCTCGGTGAGGAGACGCCGAGCGATCTTGGGATCGGCGGCGCCCTTGGTCTTCTTCATGACTTCTCCCACGAAGAGCCCGATGAGATTGTGGTTGCCGCTACGGTACTCCTCCACCTTGGCCGGCCACTCGGAAAGGACCTGGTCCACCACCGCCTCCAGTTCTGCGGCGTCCGACACCGCTTCGAGTCCCATGGCTTTCACCAACTCGGCCGGCTCGCCCCCCTCGGCGGCCATGCGGGCCAGGACGTCCTTCGCAGCCCGGCGGGTCACCGTCCCCTCGTCCACCAGGGCGGCGAGTCGACCGAGCTCCGGGCCCCCGAAGGGCAGATCCATCAGCGCACGCCCCTCCAGAAGCCCGCGTACGTCCGTCACGATCCACGAAGCAACCGACGGCGGGTCGTCGTGCTCTTCGAGGGCCGCCTCGAAGAAGTCTCCGGCCGCTTCCGTCCCTGTGAGCAGGTCGGCGTCCTCCCGGCTGAGTCCCAGCTCGTCCTGATACCGGTCGAAGCGGCTCGACAGCTCGGCGTTGGCCGCCCGGGCCTCGGCACGCTCGTCGCTGATCTGCGGCTTCACCGACGGGGCCGGCGTCGAGCTCCGAGGGCCGTCCTCGCGGGCCTCTTTGCCCCCACGGCCACCCGCCGGACCCAAGCCGGCTTTCCCGACCCCCTCCGACTCACCTGCCCCGGGGGAGCCGTCCGCCATCGCCCCCCTGCGATACCCGCACTTCAGCGCCACCATGCCATTCACGACCAGGACGGCGCCGGCGCCATCCACCGGCGCACGCCAGAAATAGCCCGTCCGCTCGAACTGATACCGCGTCTCGGGGGGATCGTCGGCCACGGACGGCTCGATCTTGGCCCGGTCCATGACCACGAGGGACGTCGGATCCACGCGATGGGTGATGTCGGGAGCGGCATCCTCGGCGAGGGGGTCGGTCCCCGTCGAGGCATCGAATCCGTCGGAGGCAGCCTCGCTCGCCGAGCCCCCGCTGGACGCCGCGTCGGCATCCTCGGGCACGAGCAGCGGTCCGAACAGACGCACTTCGGCGTCCAGCGCGTGGGGCGCCGAGACCCAGTGGATGGTCCCCTTCACCTCCCGTCCGCCCGGCGTCCTGCCACCCCGGGTTTCCGGCTCGTCAGAACATCCCAGCTCCCCGACCCCGCCGGCCTCGTC